>JALVMZ010000502.1 GCA_027032655.1 Desulfobacteraceae bacterium | reverse complement strand
CATCATTTCTTAGGCTTTAAATGAGTAAATGAGTTTTGTGTCCATTAACCGAAGGAGGGCTTCATGGATAATGAGAAAGCTCGAGCCATGGTATTGGCCTCATTTATAGGAGATGCTCTGGCACTTGGCCCCCACTGGATATATGATCCCAATGAGATTGTAAAAAGGTTCGGGAGAATAGATGGATATACAGATCCACCTCCAGGGGGGTATCATTCCGGGAAAAAGGCAGGCGATTTCACTCATTATGGTGACCAGACCCTTGTATTGCTTCGATCTGTGTCTGAAAGAAAGAGGTTTGACCTGAAGGATTTCTCTCAAAAATGGCGCGAAATGTTTAAAAATTATAAAGGTTATATAGATCAGGCCACTGCCATGACAATCCAAAATTTTGAGCGCGGAATGCCTCCTGAGCAATCAGGGTCTATATCAAATGACCTGGCAGGTGCATCCCGTATATCTCCTGTTCTGTATATCTATAAAGATAACATTGAAGCACTTCTATCAGCCTCCCGTGCTCAAACAGCCATGACACACGGTGCGTCAATAACTATAGAATCTGCAGTATTTTTCTCCAGGCTTGGTTTTCAGGTCTTACATGGTATAGAGCCTGTCAATGGCATTAAGGCTCTTATCCAGGACACGGCTCTCTCAAGTGAATTAAGATTTCTGGCAGAAAAAGGTCTGAATTCCATAGAACAAGAAACCCTCTCCACCATCCTGGGTTTTGGTCAAAGCTGCCATGCTGACGAGGCATTTCCCTGTGTTGTGCACCTTATTGCTAAATATTCCCAAGATTTACGAGAAGCCCTTATCCAAAGCACAATGGCAGGGGGCGATAGTGCTGGAAGAAACATGCTTGTGGGAATGATCCTGGGCGCATATTTGGGTATAAAGGCCATACCTGATAATTGGATTAGGGAGCTTTCTGCTATAGATGAAATAAACCGCTATCTTGACAGTATTTGATTCATATCGCTCATACAGGAAGGAATCCAGGATGTCCAGAAAACTGGCGATCAAGACTTCTGTATTGTATTGCCTCAGCAATATGTTCGGCCTTTATCTCTATGGCACCTTCAAGGTCAGCTATGGTTCTGGCAACCTTAAGTATTTTATTGTGTGCCCTGGCACTGAGTGAGAGTCTTTCCATCCCCTTTTCAAGTAACTCGATTGAATCCTTATCAAGTCTGCAAAATTCCTTTATATGTCTTGAATTCATCTGGGAGTTGGTCTTTATATTAAGGCCACTGAATCTATCCCTCTGAACTGCCCTTGCTTTTTTGACCCTTTCAAGTATTGCTGATGACGATTCACCCTCTGATGGAGATGATAAATCTCTAAAATTAACAGGTGGCACCTCAATATGAATATCAATCCTGTCAAGAAGAGGCCCAGATATCCTGGATCTGTATCTCTGTATTTGAATGGGAGTGCACTGACATTCTTTACCTGGATGTCCTAAATTTCCACATGGACATGGATTCATGGCTGATATAAGCTGAAATCTGGCAGGATACCTTATTGTTCCGCTTGCCCTTGAAATGGTTACATGACCATCTTCAAGGGGCTGTCTCAGAACTTCAAGGACATTCCTTTTAAACTCTGGAAGTTCATCAAGAAAAAGAACGCCGTTATGGGCAAGGCTCACCTCTCCGGGTCTTGGCTCTTTTCCGCCCCCCACAAGCCCTGCATCAGAGATGGTATGATGTGGAGACCGAAATGGCCTTTGAGTAATAAGTCCTGCCCCCGGGGGCATCAGTCCCAGCACACTATATATCTTTGATGTTTCAAGAGATTCGTCAAAACTCATCTCAGGGAGTATGGTAAACAATCTTCTTGCCATCATGGTCTTTCCAGAACCCGGGGGGCCAATCATTAAAAGATTATGCCCTCCGGCAGCAGATATCTCCAGTGCCCTTTTGAGGCTATCCTGTCCTTTCACATCACTAAAATCCACATCCTCCCCATGTATTTTTAAGGATATATCCTCATTATTTACAAATGGCTCTATGGGATTTCTGCCCAGTATGGCTTCAACAAGTTCAGGAAGAGAGCCAACTGGATATATATTTATGCCATCGATAACAGATGCCTCAATTGCATTCTCTTTGGGTAAAAAGATTCCTCTCAATCCTTTCTGTTCTGCCATTATGGCAATGGGAAGCACTCCCTTTACAGGCCTGATAAGTCCATCCAAGGATAGTTCCCCCAGTATTAGATAGTCATCCCATGTGGACGGCGATACTACTCCACTGGCACATAGAATCCCTAATGCAACTGGAAGGTCAAATGAGGTTCCTTCTTTTTTGATATCAGCAGGAGCAAGATTAACTGTAATACGATCAGATGGGAATCTATATCCTGAGTTTTTTATGGCAGATTTTATCCTCTCCCTGCCCTCTTTTATTGCACCTTCAGGAAGACCCACCATGAGAAACGCGGGCAGACCTGATGATATATCAACTTCAACTTCCACCATGTAGGCATCTATGCCCGTAATTGATGCACTTAAGACCTTTGATAACATATTTGACAACCCCAATTGAATTCTTAGATTTATTTGTTAAAAATCTTTACATCAAAATTTATTAATGATATATAATTAAATTTCTTTTTTGAACCTATCTTTTTAAAAGGGTGAAAAAATGGCAAGGATTACTGTAGAGGATTGTCTTAAAAAAGTAAATAATCGTTTTACTATAATTCATATGGCAGCTAAGCGGGTAAGACAGTATAAAAAGGGTATGGAACCCACTATTATTACTAAAAACAAGGATATTGTAACCGCTCTAAGAGAGATTGCTGCCGGCAAAATAGTTCCAGTTAAAAGAGAAGATATAACAGAAATTGATAAGCCTGATATCAGCCTGATTGAGAATTTCTCCTCTTCCCAACTTCTCAGTGAAAATGGCGGTAAATCCCAGGGAGAGAAAAAGTAATAACAATAATCGGGGACACATCTGATGGGTAAAAGAGACTACTATGAGATCCTTGGTGTAAGCAGAAACGCAGATGATGACGAGATAAAAAGGGCATACCGAAGACTGGCTCTCAAATATCATCCTGACAGGAATCCAGGGGATAAAGAGGCTGAAGAGAGGTTTAAGGAGGCTTCTGAGGCGTATGAGGTCCTAAGAGACCCGGAAAAAAGAAGAATTTATGACCAGTATGGACATGCAGGTCTGGAAGGGAGTGGATTCAGAGGCTTTAGTGGTTTTGAGGATATATTTTCTACATTTAGTGATATTTTTGAAGAATTCTTTGGATTCAGGACATCTGGTTCAAGGACAAGGGCCAGGGAAGGGACAAGTCTCAGATATGACCTTGAGATAAGCTTAGAAGATGCATATTTTGGCTGTGAGAAGGAAATAACATTTCATCGGTGGAATCAGTGTTCCACATGTAGAGGTTCAGGCATTGAACCAGGTAAAGAGCCTCAGATATGTCCAACCTGTAGAGGAAGAGGGCAGATAGTAAGGTCTCAAGGATTTTTTCAGATATCTACCACATGTCCAGCATGTCATGGGCAAGGACAGGTGATAAAGGACCCATGTCCAGAATGTGATGGAGAGGGTAGAGTCAAAGTAATGAGGCGAATCACTGTAAAAATTCCTCCAGGTGTGGACACAGGGTCTCAACTGAGATTAAGGGGAGAAGGTGAGCCTGGCGAGTATGGAGGTCCCCCTGGGGACCTTTATGTGGTAATAAGGGTAAAAGAGCACCATTTCTTTGCCAGGGAAGGAAATCATCTGCTATGTGAGGTCCCCATATCATTTGTTCAGGCAGCACTGGGTGGAACCATCTCCATTCCTATGATTGGCGGTGGCGAAGAGATTGAGCTCTCCATTCCACCAGGCACACAACCAGGTGAAGTGCTTACAGCCCCGGGGTGTGGAATGCCAAGTCTAAACGGTAGGGATAGAGGAGATCTCTATGTTAAACTAAATGTTGTGATACCAAAGAAACTTACAAAGCGCCAGAGAGAACTGCTTGAAGAACTCGCAAAGATTGAATCATCAAAAGTGAAAAAGAAACATGATAAATTCTGGCACAAATTCACAAGATAAACCCCATTGAGAGGGAAATTTCTGGAGGTAATTTAGGAGATGCTATCAAAGAAAAAGCTTGAAAAATTTAAAAAACTGCTGAATCAGAGATTGCAGGACCTACTGGACGAAGCTAACAAAACCGCTTTGAACATGAGTGAGGATGAACAGAACCTGCCAGATCCATCGGACAGAGCAACCCTTGAGTCAGATAGAAATTTCACCTTGAGGATAAGGGACAGAGAAAGAAAACTAATCGGTAAGATAAAAGAGGCACTGGATAGGATCGAGAATGGCACATACGGTATATGTGAAGAATGTGGTGAAGAGATATCAGAACAGAGGCTCATGGCAAGGCCGGTTACCACAATGTGTATAGAATGTAAAAAAAGACAGGAAAGGGAAGAAAAAATAAGAGGTGAATAAGATAAACAAATAAGGTCGGATGCAAAATCCGGCCTTTATATTTATAAACCTTAACTCTAATCCTACTCAACTTACCTCTCCGTTCTCCCTTCACTTCTGCATGACACTCACATTATTGAAGACATGATAATAAAAATTTAGTATCCTGAATAATTAATAAAAACTGATATTTTCTATTTTATGTAGCAGAGCATGAATAAAAGACCACAGGATATAAAAAAAACGGGGAAAAAACTGGATGTCATTATCACCCATATTAATGCAGACTTTGATGCACTTGGCTCCATGATAGCAGCAAAAAAGCTATACCCTGATGCTACACTTGTATTCCCGGGGGCACAGGAGAAAAATATCAGAAATTTTTTCCTGAATTCTGCATCATATGTTTTTAATTTCAAGAAGTTGAAACAGGTCCAGATGAATCGGATAAGAAGACTCATCATTGTGGATACAAGACAGAGAAGCAGGATAGGAAAGTTTGAAGAACTGGTTAATAAAGAGGATTTAGAGATTCACATATATGACCATCATCCAGAATCCCCCGATGATATCAAAGGCGATGTGGAGGTAATTGAGCAGGTAGGAGCAACGGTTACAATTCTGAGTAATATTATCAGGGAAAGGGGCATATCCATTACACCTGATGAAGCAACCATCATGTGTGCGGGGATACATGAAGATACAGGTTCATTTACATATTCATCCACAACACCCAAAGATTATATGGCCGCTGCCTGGCTATCGGAGCAGGGAGCCAATACAAACCTGATATCCAAGATGCTATCCAGGGAGCTATCAGCGCAACAGATATGGCTGCTCAACGATATTACAAGATCCGCCACAAGACATATTATCAATGGGGTGGAGGTTATCATAACAAAGGTTATGTCAGAGGACTACATAGCTGATTTTGCGGTCTTAGTTCAAAAGTTCATGGAAATGGAAAACCTTAATGTGGTCTTTGCACTGGCACAGATGGAAGACAGAATATACCTTGTTGCCCGCAGCCGAATAAAAGAAGTAAATGTGGGTGATATTGCTTATGCCTTAGGTGGTGGTGGACATCCGTATGCAGCATCTGCAACCATAAAAAACAGGACACTTCCTCAGGTGGAAAAGGAACTTAAGGAGATTTTAAACCAAAAGATTACCCCTGTAAAAAAGGCAAAGGATATAATGAGCTCACCTGTTATTCATATATCTCCAGAAGCCTCCATAAAAGATGCGGGAATCCTGATGACAAAATATAATATAAATGTCCTGATTATCACAAATGATAAAGAAAGGATTGAAGGTTATATTACCCGTCAGGTGGTGGAAAAGGCCGTTTTTTTTGGATTGGGGCACATACCTGTAAAGGAGTATATGAATATTGACTGTATCACTGTTGATCCCGAAACCCCTTTAAAAGAGGTTCAGGACCTCATAATTAGAGAAAAATTAAGAATCCTCCCCGTGGTTGAAAACCAGAAACCTATTGGAGTCATCACAAGGACAGACCTGTTACATATACTCCTTGGTGGAGAATCATTCCCTGACTATCTCTATCAAGCAGGACCGGAAGAACATCTCTTTAGAAAGAAGAATGTGGCTTCATTATTAAAAGAAAGATTGCCTGAAAATATATTAAAGCTTCTTATGGAAATAGGATCAGTTGCAGATAACATGGGTTATGGAGCATATATTGTGGGGGGTTTTGTCAGGGATCTCTTACTTAGAAGAGATAATCTTGATATAGACATAGTGATAGAAGGCGATGGAATAAGGTTTGCGGAAGAATTCGAAAAACAACACAATGTGAGAATAAGAACCCATAAGAAATTTGGCACTGCAGTAATTATATTCCCTGATGGATTCAAGGTGGATATTGCCACAGCACGAATTGAATACTATGAATCACCTGCTGCAACTCCTGTTGTGGAGACAAGTTCACTCAAGAGAGACCTTTTTAGAAGGGATTTTACAATAAATACATTAGCTATAAAATTAAATAAACAAGATTATGGAACATTGATAGACTATTTTGGGGGCCTGAGGGATTTAAAAGAAAAGATTATAAGGGTGCTCCACAATCTGAGTTTTGTTGAAGATCCCACAAGGGTTTTAAGGGCACTCAGGTTTGAACAGCGGTTTGGATTCAGGATTGGAAAGCTCACCCAGTCACTTATGAAAAACGCAGTGATGATTGATTGCTTTAAGGACCTATCAGGCAGGCGTCTATTCATGGAATTGAAGTTACTGTTAATGGAAGATGACCCCATAAAGATAATAGAAAGGATGAATGAGTTTGATCTCCTGAAGGTCATCTGGCCTGAAATAAATTATAACAATCACTTCAAAAGGACCCTTTACTCTATCCAGGAGGTAATATCCTGGTTCAAACACCTTTATCTCAATATACCTGTGGCTGTCTGGAAGATTTATTTATATGGGCTCTTCTCACAGCTTGACACCAACGCCCTTAAAGGGGTATCAGAAAGACTCCAGATGAATGACTCAGAAAGCAGGAGCATTCTTGAACAGAAGGCACAGGAAAAGAGTCTAATCTATAAACTATACAGGATTAATGAAAAGGACAATTATGCTATTTACAGGCTATTGAGTGATTATGATACAGAATTTTTACTGTATATAATGGCAAAGACTCAGAGTAATAAGATTCCGAGGCTTATATCCATTTATTTTACCAAACTCATAGGGACTGAGATTGAGTTAAAAGGAAAGGATTTAATAGCTCTGGGATTTGAACCAGGACCAATATTTAAAGAGATATTCGATGAAGTTCTTAAGGCAAGGTTAAATGGTGAGCTCAGTTCAAAAAAGGACGAAATTGAATTTGTAAAACAAAAATATCAGAAAAGCCAAGGCATTTAAAAGAATCAATAAAATAAATGGTGAGGAGTGAGATATATGAAAAAGAAGAGAATTGTGAGCGGAATGAGGCCCACCGGAAGGATTCATCTGGGCCATATTCACGGGGCCATTTCAAACTGGATAAGGCTTCAGGAAGAATATGACTGTTTTTACTTTATTGCTGACTGGCACGCACTCACAAGTGACTATGCAGATACAAAGGATTTAAAAACATACATATATGAGATAATTGTGGACTGGATTGCTTCAGGTCTGGACCCGGAGAAGGCAACCTTTTTTATACAGAGTTCAATTAAAGAGCATGCTGAACTTCACCTTTTATTTTCCATGATAACCCCCCTACCCTGGCTGGAGCGAAATCCCACATATAAAGAACAATTAAAGGAGATGGGGCAAAAGGACTTATACACATATGGCTTCTTGGGATACCCTGTGCTTCAGGCAGCGGATATTCTTGTCTATAAGGCATACGGTGTCCCTGTGGGGGAGGATCAGGCCCCCCATGTGGAGATGACAAGGGAGATTGCAAGGAGATTTAATCATTTATATAAAGAGGTATTTCCAGTCCCTGAACTTATACTGGCACCCAAATCAAAAATCCTGGGAATTGACAGAAGAAAGATGAGCAAGAGTTATAATAATGCCATATATATATCAGATCCACCAGACGAGATAACTGAAAAGGTCTCCCAGATGATAACTGACCCACAGAGAAAGAGAAAGACAGATCCTGGAGACCCTCAAATATGCAATGTGTATTCATACCATGAGATTTATACTGATAAGGAAACCATCAAACAGATAGAATCAGATTGCAAGACTGCTGGTATTGGATGTGTTGAATGCAAAAGATTGATGGCCAGAAACCTTAACAAAGCGATTGAACCTTTAAGGGAAAAGAGAGAAAAACTCCTGTCAAATATGGATTATGTAAAGGATATAATTGAAGAAGGGAACAAAAGAGCAAGAAATACAGCACAGATTACCATGGAAGAAGTAAGGGAGGCTGTGAGGATATAGCTGATATGGAATCCACCACCAATTCCCATGAAGAACAGAGATGGGAGGTAAAACTTGAGATATTTGAAGGCCCCATGGACCTCCTTCTTCACCTGATCAGAAAAAATGAGGTTGATATCTTTGATATACCCATTGCAACCATCACCGAGCAATATTTACAATACCTTGATTTAATGAAGGCCCTTAATATCAACCTGGCAGGTGAATTCTTTGTTATGGCCTCCACCCTTATCCATATAAAATCAAAGATGCTACTGCCTCAGAGTGAAGATGACCAGGAAGACCCAAGAACAGAAATCACACGCCCCCTGCTTGAATACATGCACTTAAAGGAAGCCGCAAAAGAGCTGTCATCCAGAGAACTGCTGGATAGAGATGTCTTTAAAAGGCCACCAATGACTGACATCATATCCGAGATTGACAAAAAAGAGCCCTTGATCGAAGTTAACATATTCCAGTTAATCGATGCATTTAGAGAGGTTATTGAAAGAAGACTCCCAGGTGCAGAAATTCGCTATCAGGTTGAAAAGTGGTCTGTAAGAGATAGTATGAAATTGATTATTAATCGTCTTTCCCCGCGAAAAAAGTTACTTTTTACACAGTTATTTGAAAAAAAGAGAACAATCTCAGAACTTGTTATAACATTTCTTGCCCTCCTTGAGCTTGTTCGCTTTGGGCTGATAAGGATATATCAGAGGGAACCTGAAGCTGATATACTCATTGAAACATCTCCTGTAGATGATGATCCCATTTCTATAATAGACAGGCTTATGGGGGAGCAGGAACAATATAATTAAACGGTTTATATAATAAAAAGAGATGCTTCAATATTGAAATGAAAGGTAAAGGAAATGGTCAAATCCCTTAAATTAATCGTGGAGGCGTTACTTTTTGCATCTGATAAGCCCCTGAATGCAAAGGACATACAGGGAATACTCCCTGACTCTGATATTAACAGCATTAAAAGTGCATTGAGAACCCTCAAATATGAATATGAGGCAATGGGAAGAAGCTTTCAACTTCTTGAAGTTGCAGGCGGGTATCAATTCAGAAGCAGGGCAATCTATGGACCTTATATCCTGAGGATGTATCAGAAATCACCTGCAAGATTGTCAAAGGCAGCCCTTGAGACCCTTGCAATAATAGCCTACAGACAACCCATAATAAGGCAGGAAATAGAAAAAATAAGGGGGGTTGACAGTGGCGGTATTATCAGGAGCCTGCTTGAGAAGGACCTGATAAGAATAATGGGCAGAAAAAAGGTCCCGGGAAGACCGATTCTTTATGGGACAACAAAAAGATTCCTTGAGGTATTTAATTTAAGACATATAGATGATTTACCACGATTAAAAGAGATAAAGTCATTGATTGGAGATGAAAAAGAGGCAGAAAAAGATATCCCTGAAAATGAAAAAGAATTACAACAGAGACTCTCTTTCAAAAAAGATGAACAACCCACCAATGAGGCTTAATCGGATTCTTTCCCTTGCAGGGATTACCTCCAGAAGAAAAGCTGATGAATTAATTATTCAGGGAAGGGTAACGGTAAATGGTCGGCTTATTACGAAACCAGGAGAAAAGGCCATATGGGGTGTTGATAGTATAAAGCTGGATGGAAGAGAGGTTCCTGGACCTGAGAAAAGAATATATCTTATACTGAACAAGCCATTTGGATATATATCATCCCTTCACGATCCCCAGGGAAGACCAACGGTTAAGGAATTGTTAAAAGGCATAAATCAAAGGGTATATCCTGTGGGAAGGCTGGATTTTGACTCCATCGGGCTTTTAATATTCACCAATGATGGAACACTTGCCCATCGCCTTATGCATCCCAGATATCAGGTGCCAAGAACATATAAGGTCCTGATTGAAGGCAAAGTCAAAGCGAATGCCCTTCGAAGATTAAAACAGGGAATAATGCTTGAAGACGGCCTCAGTCCTCCAGCCAGGATCAAAGAGATAGGAAGGCAGGAGGAAAAGACCCTTCTCCGTATCACCATAAGGAGTGGAAGAAACAGAATCATAAGGAGAATGCTCTCTGCCATAGGTTGCAGGGTTGTTCATCTCATCAGGACAGGATTTGGACCAATCCAGCTTGGAACACTTAAGGTAGGTAAATACCGGGAGCTCACCCATGAGGAAGTTGCATTACTAAAAAAAATGGTGGGATTGAGATAATATTTCCCTTTACAAATTCTCATCATATGGGTATTAATAAATTCAGTCGGGCGGTTAACTCAGCGGGAGAGTGCCATCCTCACACGGTGGAAGTCGGGGGTTCAAATCCCCCACCGCCCACCACCCCTCTATTCCAATCTGCTCATCTCTCTAGGTTTGCACCCAAACTTTAA
>JALVMZ010000501.1 GCA_027032655.1 Desulfobacteraceae bacterium | reverse complement strand
TATGGAATCCAGGGTTGCAAGAGATGGAAGCCTGTTATATATAGCACCCAGTTTCTTATTTTTTATCTGTTTTTCCTGAATAAGATACATTATTGATGACACAAAGGTTATGGCAAAAAGGCTATTCCCGGTAAATACTGTTATTACATGAATTGTCAGCCAGAGACTTCTAAATATGGGCCGAATGGTGACTTCCATGGCAGGCATGGATGAACTGATGAGCAACAAAATAGATGCAAGGGGAGCAATAAAAGAGCCCAGGACCATGAGTTTAAACCTGAGCTGAAATATCAGATAGACCCCTATTATTGCCCATGCAAAAAATGATATGGCGGATTTCATACTGAGCACAGGTGCGGTTCCTGTATTATAATACATTATTACAAGATATATGGTATGACATATAAATCCTGCAAACATTAACCAATATGAATATCTGAAAACCCATTTGTGCTGCTTAATAATAAAGACTATATATCCTCCAGTTGAAATAAGTATAAAAATAATGGCCAAGCGAAATATGAATTCTGCCATCACCTACCTGCCTTTCTACTTCCTTTTACTTTATATCAGGGTTTTCAGTTGCTCCCCTGGTATGCCAGTAATTTCATTTATTATCTCAATAGCCCTCTCCTTCTGGCCATTGGATATGGCATCAAAAAGATCTGATTCAACAAGACCCTTAAATATAGTCATGTTCCTTTCTTGAGAAAATCCCATATTTAAAATAATGTTCCTCAATTTTCCCATGACTTCGAGGAAATCAGCATATTCATTTCCGAATTGACTCTCAAGCCTCTCTCTTATAGCCCTCGCCATTGCAGGACTCTTACCTGAGGTTGAAATGGCAATTATAAGGTCTCCTCTCTTGATAATTGATGGCACTATAAAATTACAATCCTCAGGTTGATCCACTACATTCACAAGCAACCCCCTTGCCCTTGCAATTCTACTAATCTGACTGTTTAAAGCCTTGTCATCAGTGGCTGTAATAACAATAAATGCACTGTCCAGAAAGGATTCATGGAATTCAGGCCCCAGGTATATGGCCCTTTTATCATCAATATATC
>JALVMZ010000500.1:3058-3622 GCA_027032655.1 Desulfobacteraceae bacterium | reverse complement strand
CAGCTTAGCAATCACTTTTCAGGATCCCTGATTGACAGCCGTGATCCTTCCAATGATCCCAAGAAAAAGACAGGAGTGGGGTTAGATGTTTGGGGGGAGCTTGGGATGGCGTTTCTTAGGAGATATTATAAACCCTTTTCCTGGCGGGGTGAGCAGGTCTTTGATCTGGTTGAGTCTGCATATAATCATTTGTCCAATAGAGATGGATATCTGGAAGATGCAAAAAAGTATAAGGAGTTCGCTAAACGATGGAGAGAGCTTGCAGAGAATGCTAAAAAGGAGGCTGAAAAGCATGAGAAGGAAGCCAGGGAGTATCTGGAAAGGGCAAAAAGAGAGAAGGATAAAGAGATAGCGGACAGATATCGAAAACAGGCAGAAGAGTTAGAAAGGTGGGCAAAGGAAGAGCGTAAAGAGGCTGAGAGGTTTGAAAAGGAGGCAGAAAGTAACGAAAAAGAGGCTGAAGAATCTATGAAAAAGGCGGACAGGGAATATGAAGAGTATGAGAAAGATATGAGAGAGGCAGAAAAGGCAAGAATGGAAGATGAGGCCCAAAGGCGTGCCCAG
>JALVMZ010000500.1:0-3048 GCA_027032655.1 Desulfobacteraceae bacterium | reverse complement strand
ATGATACGGCGACCACCGAGATCTACACTGATTAGGAGAATAATGAAGGGCAGATGTGATAAACCTGCTGCATGGGTATCTCGGGAAATGAATGTGAAAGGTAAAGAGGTGGCTATTGATAAAGGATGGCGGGGCGTAGTAGATGAGATTGCATGGAAGGCAGCAGGTGTATCTGTTCATGATTTTAGTGAGGATATTTATAATATAGGTGCAGCAGTGATTACTTCTACCATTAACGGCGTTACATTTTTTACAGGAGTGCCTTTTGGAAGAGTTGGCAGTGTGATTAAGGATGCAATATGTAATTATATAAGCGAACACGGAGATGTTAAATCTACTATTATTGATACTGTTGTGGGCCAATTTGTGGATGTGGGGCTATCAAGGGCAGCGGAAAGAGCAGGTCTTAGTGAGGTGACGAAGAAAGCAGTAACAGATACAAGCGGTCTTCCAACTCAGTTAGGCCCTAAGGCTCAGGGCATTGCATCAGATTTCGTGAAGGGTATTTGTATCAAAAATGTAAATGCTGAGAAGCAGGAATGGAATAATAAAGAATTATTGAGTGCTTCAAGGAAAGCTGATTATGATGCAATGGTGAATAAGACCTACATATACAACAAAAATGAAGGAAGGGGAATACTGATAATTGATGTTAAAATCCAGAAAGTTAAGATAAAGAAGACAACGAAGTATTTTTTGGGATTCATTCCATATACAGCAGAAGAGAGGGTTCCAAAGGGCAGGCCACAACACAGGATAATAACAATTCCATATGAAGGTGAGGGGGATAGTGCAAGATTTGGTGAACCGCATATGTTCAAAGGATAAATTGAAAACATCCGCAGGTAATGGAGGAAAGACATATGAGATTCATAACAAAGGTTCTTGTTTTAATGGGCATTCTTTTTATGGTGATGATTGTTCCTGAGATGAATCTCTATGCGCAGGGGAAATCGGGTGGCCTTTCCAGAGAATATCTTGAACATGAATATTTTGATGAGGCAAAATCCCTGTTCAATGAACGCATGTTTGAAGAAGCACTTATAAAATTTATCATCCTTACCCAGGAAATGCCTAAAAAGGCTATTTTCTGGGACTGGAGGGCAAAGTGCCACTTAAAATTAAAGGAATACAGGGCGGCTGTTTTAGCAGCAGAGATTGCAATAACCCTGGAGCCCTTTGTTGAGAAATATTATCTTACCAGGGCAAGGGCCTATTATGAACTTGGTGAATACAGGAAGGCAGCCAATGACCTTGAGGTGTATCTGTCCAGTTATTCCAGAGATGCCAGTGCTCAGGTATTGCTCGGCCTATCCTATATCAAGCTTGAGAGGTTTGAGGATGCTGAGAAGCACTTTAAAAAGGTAAAGGAATTATCTCCTTCATTGGAAAATCTTGCAGATTACTATCTCGGTTA
Organism: Desulfobacteraceae bacterium; assembly: GCA_027032655.1. GTDB lineage: Bacteria > Desulfobacterota > DSM-4660 > Desulfatiglandales > JALVMZ01 > JALVMZ01. The sequence goes on along the minus strand of JALVMZ010000500.1, from coordinate 1,631 downwards.
TCTGGCAATACAGCTTGGAAGGGCTGATGAGGGTATAAATCTCCTTGAGAGCTTAAAGAAAAGGGTGGAGGGAACACCGCTTTCTGATGACATAGAAAGGCAGATCCAGATGGCAAGGGAGCAGTCAAAAGCAGGAGTTAAAAGGAACTGGTATGCCAGTATAACTACCGGGCTGGAATACACTGATAATGTCCTATCTCTTTCAAAAGACACTCTCCTTCCATCTGATATATCATCAAGAAGGGATAAAGACCTTTTTTTAATACTTCAGGGCGGATACAATCTTTACAAAGGGGCTAAGAGTCAGCTTTCAATATCCATGCTCATGTATGGAAACCTATATTTCAAACTGGATGATTTTGATGTTCAGCAGTATCAACCAGGGCTTGAATATACCTATTATCCTTCAAAAAACTGGCAGCTATTAACATCTCTTACTTTCAGTGATTACAGGGTTGATGGTGACAGATCATCGGATTCCATCTCCTTTTCACAGAGTGCGCTCTATTTTATGAGAAAAAATATGGCATTGAATATGAACTATACTGGCACAATAAATGAATTTGCAGGTGATACCACCAGTGATGAGGATCGTGATGGTAATTACCACAGTCTTGAGGTATTTCAATCATTTGGATTTCAGCCCATGAGGATATTACTGGATGCGGGATTGAGATATGGCTGGAACAATACTGATGGAAAGGAATATGACTCGGATAGCTGGTCCTTTTTTACAACAATGAGTCATAACTTTATCTATAGATCGAGAATTAAATGGGATATCTCTTATACAAAGATGGAATTTGATAATCCTTCATTGAGGGCAAGTCCTGCTTTTTCTTATTCAAGAGAGGACAAAACCTATACAGGTTCGGTTACATGGATGAAATCAATTACAGAGAAGACATCAACATCCATTGTTTTTACATATCTTGATAATGACTCAAATATAACAGCATATGACTATGATAAATATTCCATCACTCTCTCTTTTACATATAGATTTAATTAAAGCGCTGGGGCATTTATAGGGATTATTAAAAGCTTATATAATTCAGAGTTCCCTGCCCGTGAACTAATCCAGATTTAAATGTCCTTCTTTTCAGGTCCTTGGCAGGTAACATTCCATGTGCTCCTGGTTCTTTTTTATCATTCCTTAAATGTAATACTTGATACCAGAGTGCAATTGATATAATAAAATCTCTGAGTAAAGTGCCCGGAGTCATAAGTTATGACAGATGCTATTGATATGGATAATATACTCTCTTCCCTGAATGATCCATGGATAAAGATACTGGATCTGGAGCTCAATCCTCCATCTCTCGGGGATAATTTAGCGGATTCAGATAGAATAATTAAAGAGATTAAAAGGATACTCTCAATTAATTATGTTGATATGCCAGTATCAATACTCAGAAAAGAACTCCCTACACTGCTGAGAAAAAGAGATTTTAAGATAAAGGCAGTGGGATATGAATATAGAGACACCTTTCACATAATTGAGATATTACCCATGAATGAAGCCCTTTCTTTTTCAGGAATTGCCATTGATCTTGGCACATCTTCCGTGGTTCTACGGGTTATTGATCTTGTCAATAAAAGGGTGTTAAGAGAATCAAGTTTTGCAAATC
>JALVMZ010000499.1:253-1071 GCA_027032655.1 Desulfobacteraceae bacterium | reverse complement strand
CCAGATTTCCACCAGAGCCAAATGGATATCTTCATATAGGGCATGCAAAGTCCATTTGTCTCAACTTTGGAATAGCTAAGGAATATGGTGGAAAATGCAATCTCAGGTTTGATGACACCAATCCCAGCAAAGAGGATGTGGAATATGTAAACTCTATAATTGAAGATGTCAGATGGCTTGGTTTTGACTGGGATGACAGACTCTTTTATGCCTCTGATTACTTTGATAAACTTTATGAATTTGCAATTAAGTTAATAAAAAAAGGTAAGGCATATGTGGATGATCTGAGCCCTGAACAGATACGCCAGTTCAGGGGCACCCTCACTGAACCTGGAAAAGAGAGTCCATACCGAAACAGGAGCGTTGAAGAGAACCTTGATCTCTTTAGGCGAATGAAAGCAGGTGAATTTAAGGATGGTGAAAAGGTTTTAAGGGCAAAGATAGATATGTCATCCCCCAATCTCAATATGAGAGATCCTGTAATGTACAGGATCAAACATGCAGAACACCATAGAACAGGGAATAAATGGTGTATTTATCCCACATATGACTTTGCACATGGTCAATCAGATTCCATTGAAGGCATTACACATTCCCTTTGCACCCTTGAGTTTGAAGACCACAGACCCCTGTATGACTGGTTCCTTGAAGAACTTGAGATTCACCATCCCCAGCAGATCGAATTTGCCAGATTAAAGTTGAGCCATACTGTAATGAGCAAAAGAAAACTCAGTCAGCTTGTGGAAGAAGGCTATGTGGATGGATGGGATGACCCAAGGATGCCCACTATAGCTGGTTTGAGAAGAAGAGGATATACT
>JALVMZ010000499.1:0-243 GCA_027032655.1 Desulfobacteraceae bacterium | reverse complement strand
GGATAGGGGTCGCAAAAAAAGAGAGCTTGGTGGATATTGCACTCCTTGAGCACTGCGTAAGAGAAGATTTAAACCGAAAAGCACCCAGGGTGATGGCGATACTTCATCCTCTCCGAGTGGTTATTGAAAACTTCCCAGAGGACAGGGTTGAGGAACTGGATGCTATAAACAATCCTGAAGATCTCTCAATGGGGACAAGGAAAATAAGATTCTCTAAGATAATTTATATTGAAAGGGATGATT
>JALVMZ010000498.1 GCA_027032655.1 Desulfobacteraceae bacterium | reverse complement strand
AACCTGAATGGTCCCAACATAAAACCCATGAAATCTTATATGGAGCTGGTATCTGCCCTGAAGAAAGATATAGAAAACTTCAAAAAACAGAATGACATTTCAAGATGTGTGATGATCTGGTGTGCAAGCACAGAGGTCTATATCAAGCCTGGGGATGTTCATTCATCAGTTGAAAAATTTGAACAGGGACTGAAAGAAAACCATCCGGATATATCTCCCAGCATGCTTTATGCATATTCAGCCATTACAAGCGGTGTGCCTTTTATAAATGGTGCCCCCAATCTTACAGTTGATATCCCTGCTATGGTTGAGCTATCACATAAATACAATGTCCCCATAGCAGGCAAGGACTTCAAGACAGGTCAAACCCTTATGAAGACCATCCTGGCACCTGGACTTAAGGCAAGACTGTTGGGACTCAGCGGCTGGTATTCCACCAATATCCTTGGCAACAGGGACGGCCTTGTGCTTGATGAAGAGGGCTCTTTCAAGACAAAAGAGCAGAGTAAATTATCAGTGCTTGAGGCCATACTTCAGCCCAAGGTATATCCTGAGTTATATGGAGATTATTACCATAAGGTATCAATAAACTATTACCCCCCTCGGGGAGACAATAAGGAAGGATGGGACAACATCGACCTCTTTGGCTGGCTTGGTTATCCCATGCAGATAAAACTCAATTTCTTATGCAGAGACAGCATACTCGCTGCTCCTGTTGCACTGGATCTGGTGCTTTTCATGGACTTTGCAATGAGGGCAGGCCTCAAGGGGATTCAGGAATGGCTTTCATTTTATTTCAAGAGCCCACAGTGCGCAGAGAATCTTTATCCAGAACATGACCTTTTTATTCAGCTTATGAAATTGAAAAATACACTCAGATATCTAATGGGTGAGGAACAGATAACACATACCGGACTTGATTACTATTATGACATCTGAACAGGGAGACATTAATGATGAATGATAGAGTGGTGGTGCGTTTTGCTCCCAGTCCCACAGGATACCTCCATATAGGAGGAGCAAGGACTGCCATATTCAACTGGCTTTTTGCCAGAAAAATGGGGGGCAAATTTATACTCCGTATAGAGGATACTGACATTGACAGATCCACAGAAGAATCCATAAAGGGAATAATTGAGGGACTTCAGTGGTTAGGGATAACTTGGGATGAAGGGCCCTATTTTCAATCGCAATTCATCAAAGAGCATCTCGCCACTGCAGAGAGGCTATTAAAAGAGGGAAAAGCATATAAATGTTTCTGCACTAAGGAAGAGCTTGAAAAAAAGAGGGAACAAGCAAAAAAGAGAAAAACAAGCATTCTTTATGATGGTGCATGTAGAGACCTCTCACCCGATGATGTCTTAGAAAGGGAAAGGGCAGGTATTCCATATACTATAAGACTTAAAGTCCCCAGAGACCCAGGGGGCGCTGTAAGATTTCATGACATCGTATATGGAGATATTGAAAAAAAATACGAAGATATTGAAGACTTTATTATTGTGAGATCAAATAAGACCCCCCTTTATGTGTTATCAAACGCAGTGGATGATATAAGGGATGGAATTACACATATCATAAGGGGGCAGGATGGGCTTGCGAACACACCAAAACAGATATTGATATACCAGGCCCTTGGAGCCCCGATGCCCAAGTTTGCCCACATGCCCCTTACCCTTGACCCCAAAAGGGCAAAAATATCCAAAAGAAGGCACGGAGAAATTGTATCCATTCAGTTTTACAGGGAAAAGGGGTTTCTACCATGGGCCATGGTCAACTTCCTTGCATTACTGGGATGGTCAACACCTGATTCAAGACAGATATTCTCAAAGCAGGAGCTTATTGATGCATTCTCCTTGGAAGGGATTAACAGGTCAAATTCCATTTTTGACATAAGAAAGAATGATCCAAAATTTTTTACAGACCCAAAGGCAATTAGTATAAATGCCCATTATATAAGGACAATGCCCCTGGATGAACTTATCCCTTATGTTAAAGAGCATCTTGAAAAAGAGGGCCTCTGGAGTGATACATATGAAAGGGATAAAAGGGAGTGGTTCAGGAAAACCATTGATCTAATACGAAGCAGGTATCATCTTCTTACGGATTTTGTTACACTGGGAAGGGCATATTTTTCCGATGATTATCCAATAGATGAGAAGGCACTGAAAAAGAATATATTAAAATATCCACAGTTACAAAAATGGTTTGATGAGCTTGGGGAGAGGCTGGAACAGACAGATGAATTTTCTGCCCATGAGGTGGAAAAAATAATTAGAGATTTTGCAGATGAAAAAGAAGTAAAAGTAGGTGTAATTACCAATGCCATTAGAACAGCAATAACAGGACAGGCAGTGGGACCGGGCTTATTTGATGTCCTTGAACTGATTGGAAAGCAAAGGGTTATTAAGAGGATTAAAAAGGCAAAAGACCTGTTTCTGGAACACAAATGAAGTATGGAATAATCTCTGAAATAGGCCGAAGATTCCATATGGAAGACGCCTATTTTCTTGATATGAACTTCAATAATAAGGGATGGGTATTTGGGGGAATATATGATGGACACGGCGGAGACTTCGCAGCCCTCTATACTTCCTGGCATCTTCACAGATACTTTCTTGATGCAATCCTTTCTGGCTCAGAACCTGATAAGGCCTTTAAAACAAGTTATAAAATGATATCTGATGAATTGCGGGATCAGGATTCAGGCACAACGGCAGTGAACTTTTTTATCAGAGATGGAATTATCCATACAGCAAATGCAGGAGATGCAAGGGCAGTGGTAATAGGGGAGGATTACCATATACAGCTAACAGAAGACCACAGGCTTGACAATCCCTCAGAGAGGGAAAGGATTGAAAAAGCAGGAGGTGTTATTTCATATCCATATACCGTTAAGGGATACAGGGGACTGATGCCTACAAGGTCAATAGGTGATGAATACTTCAGATCAGTGGGGATAATTCCATGTCCATCCACCTCTTCATACGAGATCTCATCTGATGACATGATGTTGATTGCTGGATGTGACGGTCTATTTGATGTAATGGAAAATCATGAGCTTGCAGGATTTGTAAAAAAATATAGAGATATGGACCTCTTGATTAATGAACTTAAAAAAGAGGTCCTCATAAATAGGATGGGGGGTGATAATCTTACTGTCATTATCATTGACTTTGAAAATGAATAGGGGCCCATTAGTTAAAATGCTTAATCCATCCATTTTAACACAAGGAGGAATTCTATGAATCAATATCTTGTCCTTGTGATTGGAGGAGCTGAGGCAAGATTCTTTAAACTCGAAAGTGCCGAATTTCCTGAGATAGAATCCAGCCCAAAACTTATTGAATTTCATACCCTAACAAATCCAGAAAAAAAGGCCACAGGAAGAGAAATCTATTCAGACCCTAAAACAGGAAGGTCAAGGGCACCTGGAGGTGGGCCATCCCATGGATATGATGACCACAGAGATGAGCATGAAGTTGAGTTTGACCGTCGTTTCGTTAAAAAGATAATTGATACCACCAGAAAGTTTATTAAAAAAGTAAAACCTGAAAATCTTATTATAGTGGCATCATCAAGAATGATGGGAATACTGGGAGCGGAATTAAAATCACTTCATAAGAC
>JALVMZ010000497.1 GCA_027032655.1 Desulfobacteraceae bacterium | reverse complement strand
ATATGGCAGAGATCATGTCATATGGGATCATGTCTACGCCTGGGGTGATTGTTGATGGAAAAATAGTCCATGTTGGAGGTATTCCAGACAAGAGGAGTATCCTGTCCTGGTTTAAATCAGGCTGTTGTCCTGCTGATGACAAATGCTGCTAAAACAGCCTGTCCAGTATCATCAATATTATCGGTTCCGCAAGGATATATATGCTAGTCCCTGATGCTTTCACTCATTCCATTGCTGATTCAACCCGGTTGAGAATATTGGTGTTACTTATTCAACGAGAAGAATTATGTGTTTGCCAACTGACGGATGCCATTGACGTACCACAGCCTAAAATCTCACGTCACCTCAGCATATTACGCAAGAAAAATATATTGCTGGACAGGCGTGAAGGACTGTGGGTTTTCTATCGTTTACACCCAGACCTGCCTGTCTGGGCTTATAAAACATTACAGGCATTATCTTTGGGTTGCCTGAATCTTCAGCCTTATCAGGATGATCTGGTCAGGGTCAACAAAAAGGCAGAGGCCTGTTTACCCAAGGGCTAGCGCATCAAGGTATAAGATGAGTGGTAACCGATAATCAATACAAGAGAATTTCCAAATGAATAATAAAGATGGCCTGATCCATGAACTAAATAATACTCAGCAAAAAATTGTCGCTTTAATCAATACACTTTCGGATGATGAACTGAACATTCCTTACCACCCCGGAGTTAATCCTCCCTTGTGGGAAGTGGGTCATGCTGCTTTTTTCTTTGAAGTATTTATTCTTAAGGCCCTGGATCAGGCGGAATCTATTAACCCTGCCATGGATGATATCTGGGACTCTTTCAATATTGACCATGAAGATCGCTGGAAGCCTGGCGTAGTACCTTCAAGAAAAGAAACTCTTGATTATATAGAAGAAATTTATCAGAGAATTCTCGCGAGAATCAAAAACAAAGAACTCACTCAGGAAGACCTGTATCTTTATAAATACGCTATTTTTCATCAGAATATGCATATTGAATCTCTGATCTGGGCACGGCAAACAGTGGCTTATTCCAGAATGGAGAGTGCAGGCACAACATCAT
>JALVMZ010000496.1 GCA_027032655.1 Desulfobacteraceae bacterium | reverse complement strand
GACCAGAACTCCTGGATTCCTGTTATATACTGAATGGGCTCTCTCATTGCCCTTCTTCTAATAAGCGTCCTGTATCCCGATATCTCTTGGTCCGTAAGGGGTCTATCAAGGTCAAGATAAAGGTCAATCCTTTTCATTTTAAGGTGATGGGCAAGGAGTATCTCTGCACTCAATCGTGGGCTATCAACTCCCTTTTCAGATAGGTATTCTGATGTGACTCTGATAAGCTCCCTGATGGTCCATATCCTGCTTCTATCCATATGCCTTTTTTAATGCCTCTGCCCTGCTATGAGTTGCAAGGGGTTCTATTAGCAGATCAAGTTCTCCATCAAGGATCTCTTTGAGTTTATAAATGGTAAGTCCAATTCTGTGGTCAGTAACCCTCCCTTGAGGGAAATTATATGTTCTTATCTTTTCACTTCTGTCCCCAGAACCCACCATACTCCTTCTCTCCTCTGATATCTTTTTTTTCTGTTCCTCTTCCTGCAAATGGAGAAGCCTTGATCTCAGGACCTTCATGGCCTTTGCCTTATTCTTGTGCTGAGACTTTTCATCCTGGCATGTAACCACCAATCCTGTAGGTAAGTGAGTTATTCTTACTGCTGAATCAGTCACATTTACATGTTGCCCACCATGACCTGATGCCCTGAACACATCAATTCTCAGGTCATCTGGTTTTATGTCAACCTCTATCTCCTCAGCTTCTGGAAGCACAGCCACTGTCACCGCTGATGTATGTATCCTTCCCTGGGATTCTGTCTCCGGCACCCTTTGCACCCTGTGGATTCCGCTTTCATATTTGAGATAACTATATACCCTGTCTCCCTCTATAAGCAGAATAACCTCTTTAAATCCGCCAACTCCGGTGGGATTCTGACTCATGATCTCTGTTTTCCATCCCTTCAGTTCTGCATACTTCAGATACATCCTGAAGAGGTCAGCTGCAAAAAGTGTTGCCTCATCCCCGCCTGTTCCAGCCCTTATCTCTAATATAATGTTCTTCTCATCATTTGGATCTTTGGGGATCAAAAGGAGCTTGAGATTTTCTTTTAATTGCTCCAGTTCCTTTTCAAGGGATGAAATCTCCTCCCTTGCCATTTTTCTGATTTCCTGATCAGGGTCATTCAGAAGAGACTTGCTGTTTTCAATCTCCTGATTTATCGATTGATACTTCCTGTAAGTCTCAATTATGGGTAAGAGTTGAGCATGTTCTTTGAGGTATTTCTGATATTCCTTGGGATTTTTGATAATATCAGGTTGAGAGAGTTTTTTTTCTAAATGTTCAAATCTCTCTTCTATTTCTGTTAATTTTGAAAACAAACCCTGCCCCCCTATATACAATCCTGACTGACTTCATGAGTATATTTCACACTGCCTCAATCCAGAAAATATGCACATTGCAGATATATTTATGTCAAAGGAAGGGGAAAGAAGATCTTCTGGAGTTTTTTATCAGGATTTGGTTTTTTCCTTGAGTATATTACCATATTTTTTTCTAAAAGATTCCACCTTCCCTGTAGTATCGATTATCTTCTGTTTTCCTGTAAAGAATGGATGACAGCTTGAGCATATCTCCACCCTTATCTCCTTTTTTGTGGAACCTGTTTCAAATGTATTTCCACATGCACATCTCACTTTTGCCTTATAGTATTTTGGATGAATGCCTTTTTTCATTTTAACCACCCTTCAGTTTATTTTTATTCACTCATTGATGCAAGAAACTCTTTATTATTCTTTGTTCCTTTCATTTTGTCCAGTAAAAATTCCATGCTGTCCACAGGTGTTAGTGGCGCAAGGAGTTTTCTGAGTATCCATATCCTGTTTAGGTCATCTTTTTCCACCAGTAATTCCTCTTTCCTTGTCCCTGAGCGGTTAATATCTATGGCTGGAAATATTCTTCTGTCACTCAATTTCCTGTCAAGATGAATCTCCATATTTCCGGTCCCTTTGAATTCCTCAAAGATCACTTCGTCCATTCTGCTTCCGGTCTCAATAAGTGCAGTAGCTATAATGGTAAGGCTTCCTCCTTCTTCCACATTCCTTGCAGCACCAAAGAATCTTTTTGGTTTATGAAGGGCATTGGAGTCCAGTCCACCAGATAGTATCTTCCCGCTTGGAGGCACTGTTGCATTGTATGCCCTTGCAAGCCTCGTAATGCTATCCAGAAGTATGAGCACATCCCTCTTGTGTTCCACAAGCCTTTTTGCCTTTTCGATTACCATCTCAGCCACCTGCACATGTCTCTGCTGTGTCTCATCAAATGTGGAACTGATTACCTCAGCATCCACAGATCTTTGCATATCAGTGACCTCTTCAGGTCTTTCATCAATCAGGAGGACTATCTTATGTATCTCTTTATGATTTTTTGTTACGCTGTTTGCTATATTCTGAAGCAGCATGGTCTTACCGGTCCTTGGTGGAGCCACAATAAGTCCTCTCTGGCCTTTACCAATGGGAGTCAGGAGATCCATAATCCTTGCAGAATAGTTTTCCGGATCATCATCATTTTCTAATCTTATCCTCTCCTGAGGATAAAGTGGGGTGAGGTTGTCAAAAAGTATCTTATCCCTTGCAACTTCAGGGCTTTCATGATTGACTTTTTCCACCTTGAGGAGGGCAAAATATCTCTCTGAGTCCTTGGGCGGCCTTATCTGTCCTTCAACTGTATCTCCGGTTCTCAGATTGAATCTCCTTATCTGAGAAGGAGAGATATAAATATCATCAGGACCTGGAAGATAATTGGAATCAGGGGATCTTAAAAATCCGAATCCATCTGGAAGAATCTCAAGAACACCTTCACCATAAATAAGGCCATTTCTGTCAGAGTGGGCCTGAAGAAGTGAGAATATGAGGTCCTGCTTGGGCATACCTGTAGCGCCCTCAATATTGAATTCCCTGGCCATATTCGTCAGTTCACTTATTTTCATCTTTTTTAATTCTACTAAGTTCAAAATTCTACCTCCCATTTTTTATTTATCCCCTTTAAATACATTTGTCTTTCTAAAATTTTATCTGCTTTAATTTGAATTTAGAAAGCTCAATTCATAAAAGGTATGATTCCCTGAAATTAAAAGTCTTTAATCCCTGCTTTCTTTCATGAAAACTCTGAAGATAAACTGACCGGCCTTTTGATGAAACCTCTCTATAATTGATTTTTGAAAGGCAGGAACATCTAACTTTTAATTATTAAATATTACATTGTCAAGACCTTTTGTGGTAATCAAAAAATATTATTTTCGAGTCTTATTTAGTATCTCTTTTATATCATCAGGAATTGGAGCCTCAAAATTGACATATTTGCCTGTCTCAGGATGTCTGAAACCAATACTCTGGGCATGTAACATATGCCTTTTGATTTCTAAACCCATGCGAATATATCTCCTTTTTGAATGCCCATAAATACTATCACCCAGCACAGGATGACCTATGTATGCCATATGAACCCTTATCTGATGTGTCCTGCCCGTAAGTGGTTTAATAGCGATATATGTAAGTCCATATTTTAGGTCTTCCAGTTTTTCCCATACTGTTACTGCGCTTCTGCCCCCTGAATTCAATACTGAAATCTTCTTTCTCTTTTTTGGATGCCGTCCCAACGGGAGGTCTATCTTCCCCTTTTGATTTTTTATCTCAC
>JALVMZ010000495.1 GCA_027032655.1 Desulfobacteraceae bacterium | reverse complement strand
TAGGTCATGTGCTTGCCAGGCATGGAAATGAGAGAATGAGCCAGGCATTGCTTGTTAGCATGGGTGGTATAGCACTCTCATCTGCATTAAAGACAGAGCCCGAAAAAACACGCAAACTCTTTATGGCAGCATTCAGTGTAGGAGCGGGCGTAGGCTTTCTCCTCCCATACAGCAGATTGCAGGAATCTGAAGCGGATCGCATCGGACTTACCCTTATGGCAATGGCAGGATATGATCCAAGAGAGGCAATCTCTTTCTGGAAGAGGATGAACCAGAAGGCAGGTTCAAGGCCTCCTGAATTCCTCTCCACACATCCTGCCCCTGAAAAAAGGATAGAGAACATAAAGAGATATATATCTGAAGCCGTGCCATACTATGAAAGGGCGAAGAAGATAAGGTAATGTTTTTCCATTGATAACCCTTAAATGGAATTAAGGGAGGTTTAATCATGGGAAAGGATTCTCCCGCCAGGAGTCTTAGTGAAATCATCCAGGATAAAAGCCCGGTTCATACAAGAGAGATTGTCCTCAATACTTACTCTGTGGATGAGAAAAGGGTTATTGTTGAAGGAATACTCAAAGATGCAAGGCATATCCCGATTTATGACTTTGATGGTAGTCTTAGAGAAGAAGGCCCTTATCATCATATCAGGGCACTTATTCTAATGGGAGAACTGCCCCCTCTTATTATGGATGCAGAAGCAGAATTCAATTACTGCCCTCACCCCCAATGTCATGAGCTCGAGAGCATCATTAAAGGAATAATAGGACTGAGAATACAGGCAGGATTTGCTGCCCAGGTTCACAAAGTGGTTGCAGGCAGGGATGGCTGTGCGCATCTTGCACACCTCATCGCAGTAATGAGTCATGCAGGTCTGCACGGACTCTGGACCAGCACCATGAGGGATCCCCGTCCCATGCCATCTTCCATTGATCAGATCGAGGGAATACATTATCTGATTAATAGCTGTAAGCTCTGGAAACGGGACGAAGGCCCGCTCTATCAAAGGGTGGCCATAAAATTTCAAAAACCTTCTTCTGAATAAATCTATCTGGTTTGCTTCTTCAGGGTTTTTATAATGATTGGCTGATAGGATGAGATCTGCTCCACCTTGGTCTTTATCCTGTTTGCTTCAGTCATATCTTTGAAAGGCCCCAGTATAACCCTGTGCCATATCATTCCACCCACAAATGCAGATTCTATGCTGGGAGCAAGTCCTGAGCTTTTCAGCTTATCCCTTGTCTTTTTTGCAAGGGATTCATCCATAAATGAGGCCACCTGAATCTTGAACCAATGAGGTGTATTTTGCTCCACTGGGGGAGCATCTGGCATAGATGCCACCAGCTCTCTGTTTATCTTCTCAATTAGCTCCACAGTCCTCTCTTTCTTCATATGGTATCCTGATCTTATTGCACTTGGAATTATCCCAAACAGACTGAATGGAATTCCCCCTTCGTGGGACCTCCTTGTAATGGTCCTGCTCCATATAATATCTCCAGAGTGGCCTCCAACCATCTCAATCTGAACAGTAATGGATATCTGGGAATATAACCCTAAGAAATACCTGTTATAAGAGATTAATTTTCCGTAAATCAAAATATCAGCATTTAATAACTCGGCCAGTTCTGACGGTGGTATATCCTTTAGCTCTTTTTTACTACTCTCCTTTATGGCTTTAACTGCTCTATCAACTACACCAAGTTCAATATCAAGATAATTTTTAGAACTGAAATGATTGTAAAAGCTCACTCTTAAGATTTCTTCCCATCCTGGCTCATTGGTCAAATTTTCAAAGGGAAGGATTGCCACTCTTACCGGGGCTCCACTTTTTTCAATAAATTTATTGACTCCCTTTACATCATAATAGATGGGAGAAGAACTGCAGGACAGGACTAAACATGAGATTATCAAGGTAAAGAGGGCTCTTGAAAAAGAATAAAGTGTAAAGAGTTCAGCTTTCATCCTCCCCCAATAAAAGGCATAATACTTATTTTATCACCGGGTCTTATCCCGGTATCAGGATCAGCAGGTCTGTCGTTTATAATGATAAGATGGGTATGCTCATCAATGGCAAGCTGTGGATAATTATCCTTAATGGATTCTATCAGGTCTGAGACCCTTGCTCCCTTTAAGGTTACAGTCAATCTATCACTATTCATGAGGGTCCTGTGGTGACCAAACAGATTTACTGATATTACCATAACCGCCTTCTCCTAATTGGAAACAAGCCTGACATATAAATCTATACCATTACTCTTAAGGAGGTCAATGGCTTTATTATCCAAAAGCCCTAAGCGTTCCACTGTCTCAGCCAGGGGCACTCCATCTTTACTGTATCCCTTTTCTTCATAAACTGTATCACAGAGCTTTTCATATGCCTCTTTCCTGATGGACATTAACATTGCATGTCTCTGTTTTACATCATGAGGCAGGACCGTTGTCTTTTTGATGTCTCTGAGCCATGCATCATAATATGACTCCCTTGCGAGATATTCATTGATAAATGCCGGTCCCATGGCCCGAAGAGGTATCATGTCAGCCTCTCTGGTGCCCTTCCCGTTTCTTAAATTAATTAACTTTTGAAGTGTATAAAGCCTCTCCGAATCAGCTAAAATGTCATCAAGATTTTTATCTGTTCCCACAGTGGCATTAAAGTATCGCACATAGTATTCAAGGGATGGGAGATTATGTGAAGGGTCCTGGGTTCTGGCTGCCTCAGGGTGTCTCACATCTATCCATGGAAGTTTACACAGTCCAACTGCATTAAACCATGTCCTTACCAGAGGAAACCACTTAAGGGCCTCTGCCTTCATCTCAAAGCTGGGTATTTCATTGTGAACCTGATCAATAAATATAAGCCAGGCCTCATCATGCTGGGGCCCCTTAAGGGCAAATCCATATCCCCCCTGCTGTGCTAAGGATTCCTTTGAAATATACATGGAAAATTCAAGTCCTTTTACCTCCATGGCAAATTTATCCAGCTCTTGAATCACTTCTTCCAGGGGAACCCCTTTTCTCTTTGAATATACCTCTGCTACCCATCTTTTTGCCCTCCTAACTCCCATACCACAAATTCTTCCCAGTCCTTCTCCCATGGCGGTTTCATGCAGCAGGCGATTTGCTGATTCCATATCCCCCCAGTCCAGTCTATATCCAGCATCTCCTTCATCCAGATACCCCCTCTGGAAACACTCCATCAAGAAAGATGCACTTACGCCCATGGATATGGTATCAAGCCCATACTGGTCACAATACCAGTTATATTCCATTATAAACTGCGGATCAAATATACCCATTGAAGTTGAAGCACCAATTGTTTCATACTCAGGGCCATCAACCATTGCGGTCTTTCCCTTCCAAGGCCCCCCTGTGATTGATATCTCCTTTGATGCCTTGGCACATGCAAGATTGCAACCAGCAAAACACCCATCAGGATACCCTGTTTCAAAATACTTTTTCAGAAACACTTCGGAAAAAACTCTACTTGCATCTTTGTGAGACCCATCTTGATAATTATTCACAGGAAGGATATGAAATTTATTCATGTATTCCACAAGCACAGGAGTTCCCCAGAGTCCCAGTTTCAACTGGGTCTTATCCATCCTGCTCAGGACCTTTTTCAATTCTGACCCTGCCCGTTTAACA
>JALVMZ010000494.1:557-10822 GCA_027032655.1 Desulfobacteraceae bacterium | reverse complement strand
GTATGTTGCCCTCTCTGTCATATGTGTACCTATAATCCATTATCACATTCTGCCCTGAATCCCTTGATACTATCTCCTTTACCCTCATCATGGGATCATAACTGTATTCCTTCTTTGAACCACCAGGAAGTATCATATCCTTGGGCCTCACCCAGTTATAATCAGGTATTGTGATCTGTCCTACTGTGGGTATATCAATGGACTTAAGCCTGTTTGCTTTATCATATGTGTATGTGTATTCTGTTCCATCTGGATAGGTCATACTTTTCTTGAGTCCATTCCTGTAATAACTATACCTGATCTCCTTTGTAAATGGTCCATAGTTAATTACTTCCCTTACCTTCCTGCCCGTGAGATCATACTCATATGTGCCTGATTTCACTCCATCACTGTATGAAATCATCCTCCCCAGAATATCGTATGTAAATTTTGCTACCTTTACGGGATTATTGTGATCATCACTATTATAATACCTGATTCATAGCCAGCTCCTCAACCTCTCTCATAACTCCTGTCTAATTTTTAGGAACATCTCAACCACCATTACATTATGAACACTGCTCTCCTTACCTGTTATTACACCAATGACCACCTCCTGCTCATAGTTGTATGGAATGCTTACATTTATAACCTCGAGGCTTACATCCACCCTCCTTATCACAAACTTAGCCTATTGAGGCCTGTCCTCTACATCCGAATGCACCACACACACTGTACCTGCCTTGATTTAAGTATAAAGTTCAGGGGAAAATATAGTCATTGTCTATTTATATTATGTTTTTCTAAGGTAAGAAAAGTAACTTAGTTTGAATGTTTGAAAAAACATACAGGAAAATAGACCTTTCCTATAATCTAAAAATCCTGTCAATAATATAAGATATAATGTATTTTGTGTGTATGAATCCGGTTATTTCGCTATTTTAATCTTTTTGAGTAGAATGGCCAAAACAGTAAAAAAATAGTAATTAATCCTATAGTATTGTACAAATATAAAAAAATCTCTATTTTATCTTCTATCCCAAGCATGATTAAAAAAGTAACCAATATGATTCCTATTGCAATGAATGTTCCCCAGCATGCCATAATAATTTTCACTTTAGTTCCCACAACTTCCTTTATTGATAAAACTCCAGAAAACGAAATTACTTTGCCCTCTTTTTCTATTATTTTCATTGTCTTCTTCATATTTGGATTAAAAAGAATATATGCAAAAAAAATATCCAATACTATTAGAGGGCTAGTCAACAATAACCAAGTTAAACTATCAGATGAACTCTGAACAACCAGGAAACACAACGAGCCAGCAACAAAAATCAAAAGAAATAGGAATAATAAAACTATAGATCTCCGAGTGAGACCAATTGCGATCAACCAAAGTGCTAATATTTGGCTCTTTGATAACTCTTCTGTCTTTGATGCTTTCATATGATAGCTTTAAACTCCTTAATGTGCGCTAATTATTGCAGCATTTACCGATTAGTTTTTTCGATATAACAGTGTCACTACAAAATGCCCATACCGTTGCAATCCCTTTTCTTCCAAAATCAAGACCAACTGAAGGTCCATCTCGATCAAATTGGACATCAATTGAACGATATACAAAGCTAATTTCATGTTTAAAGTAATAGTGAGTCTTCGGACATCCCCTTCTTGACGAAATCCCATCTAATGATGTGGAAATTCCTAAAGGAATTTTCCCAGAAATACCTAAACCTACTCCACCACATACTGTCAACAACTTAACTTTGTATTTTTTGTCATCTTCACAACATATTGTCACATTATAAGAGAACTCTGCCCCACCTCCATAGTAACCACCAACGCCTATTCCTTTTAGACCTCTCGAATCTAAAATATTTATAGGATCATTTTGAACATAAGGAAAGGGGTTTAATTGTTGCGGCGATAATAATATAAAAGGAATATGATAAAAAACACCAATCTCTAATGGCTGCATAAAATGACTTGGATCAGGTTTGATATATCTTCCTATTCTCGGATCATAGTAACGGTGGTGGTTGTAGTGCAGTCCAGTTTCTTCATCATAATATTGTCCTGGAAATCTTAATTTATTGATAATAGTTGAATTTGAATCTATTACAGTCTCACCAAAAGCCTCATATTTAGCACTCCATACCACCGCACCATTTATGGCTGTGAGCTTCTGCGGTGTCCCAAGATGATCATTATGATAGAAATAGTAATTACCATTCTGTTTCATAAATACAGGATCAGTTGTCCATGTGGAATTAGGTTTGTAGCCATAACTCCTTATCTCCTCCCCATATTCATCATACTCTCCAATTAACCCCTCATCCCCATACATGAAGTATGTCCGAACTCCCCTCACCTCCTTCCATAACCTTCTTCCAAATGGATCATAGTAATACTCTGCTATTGTATTATCATCTCCATCTTTTACCTTTATAAGCCTGTTATTTACATCATATACGAACTTCGTTACTCCTGTGCTATAATCTATCTCTATAGTGTTTCCATTCTGATCGTAACTGTATGTTGTTCCATCTCTTGTTATTAATTCATTATTGGCATTGTATGTATATTGATTATTATTTCCGTCTGTTAATCTATTTCCAACCGCATCATAGGTATAATACTCATCATTATCTCCTGGATTGTCAGACATGATGAGCCTATAAAGCTCATCATAAGAATATATATAGTTGCCATGCTCTGTCTCTTTGCTAAGTATGTTGCCCTCTCTGTCATATGTGTACCTATAATCCATTATCACATTCTGCCCTGAATCCCTTGATACTATCTCCTTTACCCTCATGATGGGATCATAACTGTATTCCTTCTTTGAACCACCAGGTAGTATCATCTCCTTGGGCTTCACCCAGTTATACTCAGGTACTGTAATATCCCCTACTCCTGGTATGGATATTGCCTTAAGCCTGTTTGCTTTATCGTAAGTATAAGAATATTCTGTTCCATCAGGATAGGTCATACTTTTCTTGAGTCCATTCTTATAATAGCTATACCTGATCTCCTTTGTAAATGGTCCATAGTTAATCACTTCCTTTACCTTCCTGCCCGTGAGATCATACTCATATGTACCTGATGTTATACCATCACTGTATGAAATCATCCTCCCCATTACATCATATGTGAAATTAACCACCCTTACAGGATTATTATAATCACCTGAATTATAATACCTTATCTTTATCAACCTGCCCAGCTCATCATAATCATAGCATATCTTCTGTCCCTTTGCATCCTCCTTCTCTATGAGATTCCCTGATGCATCATATGTGTATCTGGTCTCCTCCCCCATGGGCCTTGTCTCTTTTATAAGACGATTGTTCCTGTCATATTCAAAGTGGGTCTCATTTCCATTTCCGTCCCTTATAAGTATCAGATTATCCCTTCCATCATATCCATACTCTGTCCTGTTCCCCATAGGGTCTATTACTGCTATCAGCCTGTTCAGTTCATCATATTCATAGTATGTGCTGTTCCCTTCCCTGTCTGTCTTCTCTATCAGATTACCAGATGCATCATATGCATATCCTGTTATATATTGCTCTTCTTCTGATACAACTTCCCTTTCCTCCACTTTCCTGCCCCTTTCATCATACAGAACCCTCCTTTCATATGTGGGATATATGATCCTGCTGGGCTTATCTTTGCTCATCCCGGAACCACATGAACTGCATCCATCCCCTGTTGTCTCATTTTCATATTCCATCCTGATCTCATTGCCTTCACCATCCACTACCTTAATGAGCCTCCCCTCTTTATCATAATCATATTCAGTAATACGGCCTTCCGGATCACTCTGTCTGATCAGCCTGTTATCTGAATTATACTCCATCACTGTTTCAGCACCTGCCTGATCAACTGCCTTTACCAGATTTCCCCTCCCATCATATTCATAGCTCCTGGATGATCCATCCGGATACACCTCCCTTATCTTTCTACCTGAGGAATCATACTCATACCTGGTAATATTCCCTTTTGGGTCTGTTACCTTAACAAGATGTCCCATGCCGTCATACTCATACTGCCATAGGTTCCCAAGGGCATCCCTCTTAAATACCATGTTCCCCATAATGTCATATCCATACTGGCTGGTATTACCCTCTGGATCAGTAAGTTCCACCATGTTACCCCTGTCATCATAATCCATATGGATTACTGCTCCACCTGGCCTTACCTCCTTAACCAGATTACCATCTGTGTCATACTCATACTCATATACCCTCTCCAGTCCTGTGCCCTTTGCCTCCTCCTTCCTCACCATGTTTCCATTTTCATCATATTCATATACGGTTACTATTCCCCTTTCATTTACCTCCCTTATCTTCCGATTTATCCTGAGATCATATTCATACTCTATGGTGCTACCATCAGGATATATCACCTTCCTTAAATTTCCCCTTTCATCATACTCATACCTGGTAACCCTGCCTGATCCGTCCTCCACCACCTCATCTTCACCATCCATGGATATCTTAACCCGTGTCTTACCATCTATATCCACCCTCCTTGCCCTTCCATCCGAATCATACCATACCTCCTTAACCATCCCTGACGGCCTTATAACCCTGGCATAATACTCCCTCCTGGATCTATCATAGTCATAGTCAAACTCCCACCGCCTCCCATCTCCATCCTCCACACTGGATACATTCCCGTATGTGTCATAACCAATCTCCGTTACCCTGCCTTCTGCATCTGTTACCTTAATTAACCTGTTATTACCATCATATGCATACTCTGTTATATTCCCCAGAATATCCCTTACCTGTGTAAGATTGCCATCTGTGTAAGTATATTCCACCCTCCTCCCTGTCTCATCATATACTGCTGTGATCTTACCATCTCCATCATGCTCAAACCAGAGCACCTGATGGCCGTCTCTATCCATAATGCCTGTTATTATATCACCATCATATATGAGCCTGCCTATCACTCCATTCCTGTTACCCCAGGAAAGCAAGTTCCCATCTTCATCATACTCCTTCCAGTTACCTCTCCTGTCCTCCCATCTATAACCCGCTTCATCAGGAATGATCCTGTATATACCGTTTTCATATATATCGCTTATACTGCTTCGCTTCTTATACTTGACCCCCCCTCTATCTATCTCATCTATACCTCCGCTATAGGCATTCCTGTTGAATGTAAGCCCATCTTCCACATATCCCATGTGCCATGTATTCCCATAATAGCTCCTCTCAATCCCGATCCTCCCTCCCTGAACCTTAACCCACATGTCTTCATGATCCAGTGTGTATTCCCTCATCAGGAGATTCACACTTGATGCCACATCCTCAAAATAGTGCTTCTGGCTCTCCCTTATCCTCTCGCATACATCACAGAAGCTCTCCTTCCTGTCCGGCACTGGCAGACACTTTATACCCTTTATCTGTGTGGGCCTGGGCCTGGGTGATGGCCATCCTGACCTCCCTCTCCCTCCATACTCATAGGAGACTCCCCCTCTTGCAATCACCGGCACTGTTTTACTACTTTCACACCTGCCCTTTAAATAAAACATGCAAAAGTTTATTGATGAACCACTCTTTGTTCCATTTGCACACACCCAGTCATAGGATACACCTATGCAGGAACTATACCTGTTACATCCTCCTCCTGTGCCATCCCCTTCTGGTGATAGACTCTGAACACACCTCACCCTATATGGAATCACCACCTCCTCTCCTGCATCAAGTGATTCAGGCAATGCCTCTGGTAACTCAAATATCAGATGCTCATCCCCCTCTGGTATATTAAACTTAAGATTATCAGCCCTTATAAGTCCGTAATTTTTGATTTTAAACTCACCATTAAATACATCCCCCTTCTTCATATCAGGTAGATTTACACTCCCAGGCTCAATTACCACCACAGGCGCAGGCACATCCGTTTCAAATGTCATACTAAGCACTATCTCATACCTATCCTCTATGGTGATCTCCCGAACCTCCCACTCAACACTCACAAGATTATACTCAAGAAATACTTCCTCTGTCCCGGTTACACCCGGCTTTATCCACATCCTCCCTGTATAGTCCTGGTGATTATCCGCACTCACCCTGAATGAATACCTCCCTGCTGGCAGATCATCAAATACCACCTCACCAAACTCATCCGTCACTCCATCAGCACCTATTGTGGGCACCTCCTCATTCTGTATCTTTACCCTTGCTCCTTTTACCCCCTGAATGAGTTCATTATTCTCGTTTAATGTCCCTGTATAAATATCAGTAACCTTTATTAATACACCTCCCTTGCCAGACTCCGTAACCGATACATACACATGATACTCATCTCCGCTGTAGTTCTCCCCCCATACCCTCAATATAAATCCATATATACCATCACCCACTGTATCATCAGGTGAAAAACTCAAACCAAGGTCAATACTATCCCCCACATTCAGTTCTTCAACTGATGGTGCATTTACATGCACCCATGCTGGTGCTGGACCATGGTCTTCCTTTAATATCTCATACTCAATACCCCTGATTGCACCCAGCCCCATGTTGGTAATCCTCACATGCTCAACTCCCACATCTCCCTTTGATACCCCGGTCTCTATATATGATGGCTCATAACTCAAAGAAGGCTCAGCCTCAGAAAAATGCCCGTTTATCACCACATACCCCAAAATACCCTCATCACTTATAACCCTGAGCCTCAAAGAACTATCCTTATCCGCACTGTTATCCGCCCATATCTTAACTGGCAGATTCACACTCCTGGATGATAATACCTCAGATATTACATCAGGCACTGTTATGTGAATACCATCCGGATATATCCCCCCTGCCTGATCACTCTCATCATACACCACCGCCACATTATGAACACTGCTCTCCTTCCCGGTTATTACACCAATCCCCACCTCCTGCTCATAGTTGTATGGAATGCTTACATTTATAACCCCGGGACTTACCTCCACCCGCCTTATCACAAACTCCGCCTGTTGGGGCCTATCCGTTACATCAGGATGCACTGCGCATACAATGTATCTGCCACTTTCCCCTTTCATGGGGGTAAATTTAAATGAAAAACTCCCATCATCATCGGTATAGACATCATACTTCCTCTCAAACCCCTAATAGTTAAAAAGGAGACACTATATCCTTTTTTATATAATTTATTTGATTTTTCATGATATTTTCCTCAAAATAATATATAAAATATTGAAGGAGGGACAAATAATGTATGAAAATGAAATTGAGTTAAAAGCAAGGGAACTCCCTGATCATTTAAAAAAGCAAGTCCTAGATTTTATAGAGTTTTTATCAGAAAAATATAAAGGCCATATGCAAGAGCAACGAAAATTTAAATTTGACTGGGAAGGAGGTCTATCAAAATTAAAAAATAAAACCACCTCTGTAGAGTTACAACATAAAGCCCTGGAGTGGAGATAATGTTTTTAATTGACACTAATATATTTTTGGAAATTCTTTTAAAGCAACAGAAAAAAGATATCTGCAAAAAATTTCTTGTCGAAAATATAAATAATTTAGCTATCACCGATTTCTCCTTCCACTCCATCGGAGTAGTTCTATTCCGATATAATGAGGAAGATATTTTTATAAGATTTGCTTTAGATGTTATCCCAAACATTAGACTTCTCTCATTGCCACTAAATAAATATAATGAACTCATTGATATAAAAAACAATTTTTTAAAATTTATCCTTTAAAACAAAATAAGTGAATTAGTCAAATTCATCGAACCCTTTAAAGGATCAGGTCAACAAGAACCTCTTAAATATGATCTCTCAATTTGTTGGTCAAGACCGATTGATCAAGAACATCGTATTGTTTATGAAGTCAAAGAAAATATCATAAAAATACTTACCTGCAGATATCATTATTAAATTGAGTGTTTTGCAAAAATGAACCATATAGTCCATTTGTCATCCTGAGGGTGGCCATAGAGTTATTCTCGTCACTTACGTCCCTCAGCATGACAATTAAGGTAATTCCAGAGATATTATAAAAAAATAGAGTTTTATTGAGTTTTGCAAAGCTTTCAAACTTTTAATCGAA
Organism: Desulfobacteraceae bacterium; assembly: GCA_027032655.1. Lineage (GTDB taxonomy): Bacteria > Desulfobacterota > DSM-4660 > Desulfatiglandales > JALVMZ01 > JALVMZ01. The sequence goes on along the minus strand of JALVMZ010000494.1, from coordinate 2,786 downwards.
TCACATTAAAAATTGCAGCAGCTAAGACATCACCTCAGAAAGGATAACCATGGCTACTTCCTTCTTCAACCACTAACTGTCAGATTTGGTCTTAACTAAGACATTTTCTTATCGCAACACTCATAAGTTTTAGCACCTATCGATACACTCCAAATTGCTGATACACTAAAACCACCACCATAAGATCTATATTTTAAATCATCTTTGAGACCAAGAGGGTCACGAATCCCTATAGGATTGTTTTTAACATAGGCAAATAGATTATCCTTACTCTTAGATCTAAATGGATCTTGTCTTAAATATCTACTTATCCCTATATCATAGTAGCGGTAGAAGTTATAATAAAAGCCAGTTTCTACATCATAATACTGGCCTGGGAAGCGGAGGGGATTGGTAATGGTGGATGATGGATCAATGGACGCCTTACCAAATGCCTCATATTTAGCACTCCATACCACCGCACCATTTATGGCTGTCAATTTCTGCGGTGTCCCTAAATGGTCATTATGATAAAAATAATACTCACCTCCTGTCCTTAAAAATAAAGGATCAGTTGTCCATGTGGAACTGGGTCTGTATCCATAGGATCGTATATCATTCCCATATTCATCATATTCAGCAATTAACCCCTCATCCCCATACATGAAGTATGTCCGAACTCCATCAACCTCTTTCCATAACCTCCTTCCAAATGGATCATAGTAATATTCTGCTATCTCCCTGCCACTACCATCCTCCACCCTTATCAACCTGTTATCAACATCATATATGAACTTGGTTGTCCCTGATGTATCCTCTATCTCAATGGTATTTCCATTCTCATCATACTGATAGGTAATACTCCCTTTGATTATCAGTTCATTGTTTCTATTATATGTATACTGATTATTGTTTTCATCCGTTAATCTATTTCCCACTTCGTCATAGGTGTAATATTCGTCATTCTCTCCTGGATTGTCTGCCATTATAAGCCTTCTCAGATTATCATATGAGTATATGTAATCTCCATGCTCTGTGCTTTTACTTAAGATATCACCCACCTTATCATATGTGTATTCATGTCTCATTAATGTATTATCACCCGGGTCTTTTGCTATTATCTCAGTTACCCTCATAAGTGGATCATAACTGTATTCCTTCTTTGAACTACCCGGAAGTATAACCTCTTCTGGCATCAGCCATTTCAATTCAATTATGATAAATTCTATTATTGGATCATAATATTTTTTATACACATACTACTAAGTTAAAAACAAATCTCTATTTATTCTAATCTTTATTCTATCCTTAAACCCTATTATAATATATTGGTAAGATATATATCTAATAGGAGGATAATCTTCCTCTTGGATCTTTTAAATATATTATGCTTAATATCATAATTACATGATTTTTAAAATTATCCAGCGATATATTACATGATGTATTTTATAGGATTGGCTCTAATTCTTTATCCGAATCTTCCAATTCAAACCTACTCTCTCCTATCTATTAAAACTAAATATCTTTTATTTTTTATACTTAATGTATTTAATTACCATTATAATTACATGTGAAAAATATACCCATATAATAAATAAATCATAATATCGAGTAAAGGCTATATAATTTATTATTCCATAAACTAAAAAACTACATATTAATATTTTCCATATTATTACTTTAAATAATCTTTGTTTTTTAAATAAATTATAATACCACGTATTTAAGTCACATTTCGTTTTATAAGATTGCCATGTAATATATATATCGATAGTAAATACGAGAGGAACAAGTATTAAAGTAATATAAATTAATGGATCTTTCATCTTAATTAATCAATCGTCTTTATTTATCATTTTCATTATTCTGACTACTATATATTTCATCATGAATTTTTTTAATTTTCATCTCAAGAGATTTAACATCTCCCTCAATAATAAAGAAAGACCTTACTCCGATTCCTATTGTAATTAATCTTCCTGTTAAAAATACTGCTTCTACGCTTCGTAATCCTGGTATTTTCATGCTACTAAATATAACATCTGTTCCAACTCTTTTAGAAGTCCACTTGATAACTTCCCATGTAGCTCTTAATCCAAATTCAATGTCCTTACGTAATTTCTCATTATGAGAAAAAACATCATATGTCTGTCTTACTGCCTTTGTTGTTTCTCTATATGTAGTTGGTACAAAATCCCTTGGTATCTGATCATAATCAAAACCCATATCAGGAATTATCACTATCTG
>JALVMZ010000494.1:0-547 GCA_027032655.1 Desulfobacteraceae bacterium | reverse complement strand
TAATTTTACATAGTAATCAACAGCATTATTCCACATATTGTGCATGAAATTATTAAAATCTGATGTCCAGAAATCATACCACCAGTTCCATGCCCTCTTTACTGCACAGTAACCATATGGGTCTATGAAAATGATTGGATTGTTCATGGCATAGATGTATGGATTTATTCCATCCTTCATGGGATCAGGTGTTAAATACCTACCCGTAGTAGGATCATAATAACGGTTGTAGTTGTAATAAAGACCTGTCTCCTCATCATAATATTGCCCTGGATACCTCAGATTATTCCTGACACTCTGAATTCCCACATAACACCTGCCATATCCTCCATATCTGCCTGACCACACCACAAGATCATTTATCCCTATGAGCTTCTGCGGAGTCCCATTATGATCATTTTGATACCAGTAGTATTCCCCTTCAAATACCATGAACACCGGATCTATCATCCACCCTGAATCAGGCCTGTATCCATATGACCTTATCTCATTACCATACTGATCATACTCAGATATCAGTCCTTCATCTCCATATACAAAGTATGTC
>JALVMZ010000493.1:613-1082 GCA_027032655.1 Desulfobacteraceae bacterium | reverse complement strand
ATATATTGGTCAGCAATTTAGAGGACATTACATCTCCCATGATAAGCAGGTTGTCAAATAGGTTTTTAAATCTTACCCCTATGGAGATAAGGGTGGCTCATTTAGTAAAAGAGGGTCTCACCAATAAGGAGATTGCAAGGCTCCTGAATCTATCCCTCCATACAATAACATCCCACAGATACAAATTAAGGACCAAATTAGGTCTTAAAAATAAGGGAATAAACCTCAGGACCTATCTACTCTCCCTGGAAAAATAGTTATTTTTTATCACTATTTTCACACTAAATTAACAATATTGACTCCTGAATTCTTTATACTATTCTGTTGATTCATGAACATATATTTTTATTTCATGAGAGCTTTGCAAAAATGATTCATATTTCATTTGTCATCCTTCGGGGCTTTGCCCCCCAGCATGACAGACAAGGTAATTCCAGCAGATTTACTTTGAAAAAAGATACCATCTAAT
>JALVMZ010000493.1:0-603 GCA_027032655.1 Desulfobacteraceae bacterium | reverse complement strand
TTCCCCGCAAGTGGTATAATATCCTGCCAGATATGCCAACACCACTTGAACCGCCTCTCCATCCTGGCACAGGAAAGCCAGTTGGACCGGAAGACCTTGCCCCCATATTTCCCATGCCTTTGATTGAGCAGGAGGTAAGTCAACAGAGGTGGATAGATATTCCAGAGGAGGTGCTTGAGAAGTATCTCCTCTGGAGACCCACCCCCCTTTATAGGGCATATGGTCTTGAAAAGTATTTGAACACCCCTGCAAAGATATATTTTAAAAATGAAGGGGTTAGTCCTCCAGGATCCCACAAGCCCAATACCGCCCTTGCTCAGGCATATTACAATAAGATATCAGGGACAAAGAGGATAACCACAGAGACCGGTGCAGGCCAGTGGGGAAGTGCCCTTTCTTTCTGTTGTGCACTATTTGGGCTTGAGTGTAAGGTTTTCATGGTAAAGGTAAGTTATAATCAGAAGCCATACAGAAGGATAATGATGGAAACCTGGGGCGCAAAATGTGTTGCCAGCCCCAGCCCTGAGACCAAGGCTGGACAGAAGATACTGGAAGAGGACCCTGATTCACCAGGGAGTCTTGGTATTGCAATAAGTGAGGCAG
>JALVMZ010000492.1:305-1083 GCA_027032655.1 Desulfobacteraceae bacterium | reverse complement strand
CCTGCACGGTCCCTTTCTTCATTTGATGAATAGCCACCAGGCTCCAGGCGGCCCGATTGTTTATTTTTCTTATTTAAAATTACATGAAAAAATGCTATAATTACCAAATTTTTTAAGAAATTATGCGAAATTTCACTGTTCAGGAGGAGATAAATCTCAAACCATGTTTAAAGTAGGCGATTTGGCAGTTTATCCTGCCCACGGTGTTGGGCTGATTGAAGCCATTGAAGAAAAAGAGATTGGCGGGGCCACTCTGGTTTTTTATGTCATGAGGATCCTGGAAAATGACATGAAAATCATGATCCCCAAAAACAACACCGAGACAGTCGGGCTGCGTTCCATCATTTCCAAGAAGGATGTGGAAAGGGTTTATTCCATCCTCGAGGAAAAGGACATAAAATTCACGCCCCAGACCTGGAACAGGCGTTACAGGGAATACATGGAAAGGATCAAGACCGGATCTATTTTCGATCTGGCGGCAGTATTGAGGGATCTGTATATCCTTCAGATGGACAAACCGCTTTCCTTCGGGGAAAGAAAGATGTTGGAAACCGCAAAGGCCCTTCTGGTCAAAGAGCTTTCCATTGCAAGAAACAGGGAAGAAGACGATATAGAAAAGGGCATAGAATCCATTTTCGGGGTAGAGGAAGTGCAGACGGAACCTGCACCTGAGATGCTCCTGGAAATGAAAACCGACATTTAAGATGCAGCCAGCGCCTTGCACCAGGCCTTGATGCAAGGCGCTGAGACCATTGAGAACATCTCATTTATTCTGATG
>JALVMZ010000492.1:0-295 GCA_027032655.1 Desulfobacteraceae bacterium | reverse complement strand
GCCCCAAGGGCAGTTAAAGTTCAGATCAGAAACAGCAGCTCCCGGAAAATAAGACTCAGGGTAGATGATAAATCCCATGGGATACGCCTGGACAAGTTTCTTGCAGCTGGCATTCCCAGCCTTTCAAGATCCAGGATTAAACACCTGATTGAGACAGGAATGGTGGATCTTTCAGGGGAAAGCACCCTGAAGCCTGGGAAAAAATTATCTGCCGGCCAGTCCGTAATCATAACCATACCTCCACCAGATCCCCTGGATGTAATACCAGAAGATATCCCACTTGATGTCATATTTG
>JALVMZ010000491.1 GCA_027032655.1 Desulfobacteraceae bacterium | reverse complement strand
ACCTTATATTGTGAGTTTCTCCCCATTTAAAGATGAGACATCCATGTTCGCTGACCTTATTTTACCTGACCATACAAACCTTGAAAAGATGGAGGATATAGTGTCTCCTCCCGGCTTACAGTATGCCTTCTATGGAGTGTCGAAGCCGGTTGTGGAGCCCCTTTATAACACAGGACATACTGGAGATGTCATTATCCAGGTTGCGAAGGCAGTGGGGGGAGCTGTTAGCAGGTCTTTTCCATGGGAAGGGTTTGAGGATTGTGTCAGGAGCAGGGTCAAAGGGCTTTATGAATCAGGAAAGGGACTTACCACATTTGATGCTTCCACTCCCATATGGGAGCAACTGGGTAAAGGAAATCCAAGGTCAGATTATAGGTCTTTTGATGATATGTGGAATAGCCTTAAATCAGATGGTTTCTGGTTCAGTGCAGGTAACAGATATGGTAATTGGGATAATATTTTTAAGACTTCACATGGTAAATTTGAGTTCTATTCCACTCAGCTTGAAGGGATGGTAAGCGAACTCGGGGGCGATAAAGAGGCTACATTGAAGGAGATGGGAATAAGGGTTAAAGGAGACCCTGCATTTATGCCTCACTATGAGGAGATTTTATCTGTAAATGGCTCGGGTTATAGACTTGTCCCATATGAGATAATAAATCTATCAAGTGGTTGGTTACCAACACCTCCATATACATATAAGAGCATCTTTGATCATGAACTCCTGAAAAATGAATCATTTGTTGAAATAAATCCCGTGGTGGCTGATGAGCTTGGCATTAAAGAGGGTGACAGGGTTATAATTAAATCAAAGGCAGGCAGTGTTAAGGTAAGAGTTCATATAAGTGATGTGGCCATGCCCGGATTCGTATTTATGCCGGCAGGATTTGGTCATACCGCTTATGATGATTTTCAAAAGGGAAAGGGCTCAAACCCTATGGATATAATTGTTCCTGATGAGGATCCCATGAGTGGTTATCCTCTCTGGTGGAAGACAGATGTGGAGATAAGGAAAATCTAAACCATAAAGGGGTTGAGATGAAAGAAAGACATGGCAAACATAAATACGGGATGGTAATTGAT
>JALVMZ010000490.1 GCA_027032655.1 Desulfobacteraceae bacterium | reverse complement strand
TCTGAAAGACACCCGAAGGATCTCTGAGATGCTTCGGGACTTATGTCCCTCAGCATGACAATGATATCTGTATGCTTCTTCGTCGCCCTGAGGTCATAGGCCGAAAGGGCTCAGAGGTGGTTTGGGACTCCGTCTCTCAATGTGACAAGTCAATTAATTGATAAACAAATATAATGATTGTTTATGAATTTTTGAAACGAACTCAGCGATGAGTAATAAGATTAAAGTTCTTTTTATTTTGCCTGATCTTGAACCTGGGGGCGCCCAGAGAGTAATTATCACGATTTTTAAAAGAATCAGTAGAGAATACTTTGACCCTCATCTTTTAATTATCAACAGCAAAGGGCCAATGAGAAATCTTTTAAAAGATGATTTAAAAATACACAAACTGGGAAACAGGCGTGTCAGAGATTCAATTTTTCACATTATAAGGTATAGTCATAGTATTAGACCGGATGTGATCATAAGCACTTTAGGTCACCTAAATCTTGTCATGAGTCTGATAAAAAAGTTTTTACCAAGAAAGACAATTTTGCTGGTTAGAGAAGCAAACACGCCCTCAATGAGTTTAAAATATACAAGCAATCCATCACTTTATTTTTCTTTATATAGATTATTATATCATCTATCAGATGGCATAATCTGTAATTCATATTATATGAAAAAGGACATGGAAGGATTATTCCCCAGGACAAAAGCAAAGACGGTGCTGCTCAGAAATCCAGTGGATACCAGGTGGATAAGAGAGATGTCCGGGGAATTTACCCAGGATTATCCTGATGGGGTCTTCAGATTGGTTTCCGTTGGTATGCTCAGTTATCAGAAGGGATTTGATAGAATTCTCAAGGTTCTGGATCTTGCACTAAAAAAAGTTCCTGATCTGCATCTTACAATTGTTGGAGGGGGGATCTATTTATATGAGCTTAAAAGATTGGTGCATAATTATGGAATAGGATCAAAGGTAACACTTACAGGGTATCAGACCAATCCCTATCCATATATAAAAGGTGCACATCTTTTTGTATCTGGTTCAAGGTGGGAAGGAATGCCAAATGCTGTGCTGGAATCCCTGGCATGTGGGACACCAGTTATTGCCTTTGACTGCCCTGGTGGAATTTCTGAGATAATTAATGATGGGAAGAATGGCTGGCTTATTAAAAATGGGGATATTAAAGGTATGGCTGATAGGATATGTAACATATTCCTCAATAAGGAATATGTTAATATTTCTCAAAATGAAATGCTTCCTTCATGTTATCTTGTAGAGAATGTTGTAAAATCCTATGAGAAATTAATATTAAAATATTTAGGTAACAATTGAATATGGAGAAGATAAAGGTAGTCCATCTGATTACTGATCTCAATACTGGTGGAGCAGAAATGATGCTTTTCCGCCTTGTAACAAAGATGGACCCCCGTAAGTTCTCATTTTCAGTTGTTTCCATCGGTGATGGCGGTCCTGTGGGGAAGATGATTCAAAGGGCGGGAATACCTGTTATGGAGCTTGGCCTTAATCCCTTAAGGCCTGATCCTTTCCCAATTTTAAGGCTATTATTTTTCCTCAAGAAGAGTAAGGCCCAGATTCTCCAGACCTGGCTCTATCATGCGGATCTGCTGGGAATCTTATGTGGAAAATTAGTGAATATACCAAGGATTATCTGGAATATAAGATGTTCTGATATGCATTTTGAAAATTATCGCCCATTTACTTACTGGACTGTTAAGATGTGCAGGATATTTTCGAGATTTGTGGATGGAATAATTGTTAATTCATATGAAGGGATGAGAGTTCACAGGATGATTGGATACCAGGATAAAAAGATGATTCGTATCCCAAACGGAATAGATACCAGCAGGTTCAGGCCAGACCATAATGCCAAAGATAGATTATGTCGAGAGCTTGGTATATCAAAAGATAATATTATTATAGGACTTATTGCCAGATTTGATCCCATGAAAGACCATAAAACATTTCTTAAGGCAGCATCACTTATTGCAAAAAAAAGAAAGGATGTTGTGTTTGTCCTTGCAGGAAAGGGTATTGACTCCAGTAATAGAGAACTTATGAATCTGCTATCATATCCCTATCTTAAAGGAAAAGTATTTCTTCTTGGAATAAGAAATGATCAGGAATTGATAACATCTGCTCTTGATATAGCAACATCATCATCGTTATTTGGAGAAGGCTTTTCAAATACCATAGCTGAGGCAATGGCATGTGGGATTCCATGTGTGGTAACTGATGTGGGAGATTCGGCTATGATCGTTGGGAATGCTGGTCTGGTGGTAAGTCCTGGAAATCCAGATGAGTTTTCAAGGGCCTGCCTGAAATTAATAGAGATGGGAGCTGAAAAAAGAAAGGAACTTGGTAGAATCGCAAGAAAGAGAATAGAGGATAATTTTGAAATAAGAAATATTATTAAACTGTATGAAGGATATTATAGAAAGAAACTATATGAAGGATGAGATAGTGAGCTTCAGGCTTATTTTACACAGATATATAATATCTGAAATTATTCCTATCTTTTTCATGAGTCTTATAGTGTTTATCTTTGCCATGGTATCAACAAAACTTCTTTCAATTACCCGTTGGCTGGTAGAGCACAATGGTAGTTTAAATGATTTTTTAAAAATGATCTTATACATCCAGCCTTCTGTTATATTCTTTGCAATGCCAGCATCACTTTTGATATCCACCTTAGTATGTTTTTTAAGATTATCAGGGGATAACGAGATTGTTGCCATTCAATCCTCAGGCATAAGTCTTTTTCAGTTATTATATCCGGTGATTTTCATATCATCCCTTGCCATGCTACTGTCTTTTCTCCTGGCGTTGATATTGATTCCAAAAGGCAATGGACTATTTAAGGATACGATTTTTGAAATTCTAAAAAGAAGACCTGATATGGGTATAAAGGAGCATGTGTTTTGTGAACCATTTAATGGCATCACATTTTATGTGGGGCATTTTGATTCAAATAAAAGGGTGATGAAAGATGTCTTTATAGTGGACAGGAGAGAACCTGAAGCACAGAATACTGTTTTTGCGAAAAGGGGAAGGATAATAGCAATTCCAGACCAAAGAAGGATTATGATTATCCTTGAGCAGGGAACCGTAAGTTCTGTTACCCCTGATTTTAATTCTACAAGGACAATCAGATTTGGCACTTACAGGATTAATGTCTCCTTAGAAGATATTGCAGAGGGAATTTCATCAAGAAAGAAGACATTAAATGAAATGGGGCTCAGGGAATTGAGGAATTTTATAATAAATAGTAAAAAGCGAAATGTAAAATACTATGAAGCAATAATTGAATATTATGAAAAATTTTCAATCCCCATAGCTGTATTTTTTATGGGAATTATAGGAGTCCCTTTAGGCACACAATTGAGATATGGCGGAAAGCCTGTAGGAATAATAACAGGGATCATCGTATTTTTACTATACTATATGTCTATTTCAGGAGTAAGAAGTATAGGAGAGACCGGGAAGTTGAACCCATCCATAGGGGTATGGATCCCGGTATTATTGATTGTTATCCCTTCCACATATCTTTTAATGCAATCATCCAGAGGATATCGCTTGAAGATATTTGAAAAGGCCCTCTGGTTTATGGAGAAAAGGCGATTATCTCATACAGCCAAGACATTTCCAGAAT
>JALVMZ010000489.1 GCA_027032655.1 Desulfobacteraceae bacterium | reverse complement strand
GTTTAACTTATATCATTATATAGTATATTATTTTAATGTATTATATAATTATATGATTTATTAATCTGACATATGATTCAGTGGAGTAATAGCCGTTCAATGGCCTTCATAATTCACTTCAAATCAATAAAATTATTTTTCAGGGAATTGAAATATTAGTCCAGGTTATCATGAATTGAATAAAAAAATGCCACTTGAAATAAATACATAACTAATTTATAAAACAATGTATTGATGAGATATGGAATAAGCTCCCTTAAATGACCGAATAGAGGAATTTCCTATTGCAATCCAAGAAACTATTCTCTTAAATGGGGGACCACATTAAGGTGTAAGCTTATGAAAAATATCAATCTATTTCTGCCTGGATCCCATGCTAATCCGGGACCGGGACAGAAAATCTCAGTAAATAACAGTAAAGTTTAATACCTCTTTCCCTCTTATTATGGGGTAAGAGGTATTTTTTATTAAAACAGGAGGACAAAATGAGTCAAAATAAAGTTACTATTGGAATGTTAAAAGATAAAAAGGAAAAAAATCAAAAAATTACCATGCTTACTGCGTATGATTACCCCACTGCAAGGCTTGTAGATGAAGCAGGCATTGACACCATACTTGTAGGAGATTCCTTGGGCATGGTGGTTCTTGGATATGACTCCACTGTTCCAGTGACAATGGATGAGATGTTACATCACTGCAGAGCTGTTTCAAGGGCGGTTAACAGGGCATTCATAATCGGAGATATGCCCTTTATGTCCTATCAAGCAGGAATAGAGGAGGCCATAAAGAATGCTGGTAGATTTATGAAAGAGGCGGGATGCGATTCTGTTAAGCTCGAAGGTGGCAGTGAAATGGCACATGTGGTTGAGGCCATCGTGAGGGCAGGAATCCCGGTTTGTGCTCATATTGGGCTTACCCCCCAGACGGCCACAATGTTAAGTGGCTTTAAGGTTCAGGGAAAGGATGCAGAAAGCGCAAGAAGATTAATCCAGTCAGCTAAGGACCTGGAAAATGCAGGTGCATTTATGATAGTAATGGAATGCATACCTGATCAACTGGCAAAGAGAATCACTTCAGAATTAAGTATTCCAACAATTGGAATAGGAGCCGGGAAGCACTGTGATGGCCAGGTTCTGGTATATCATGACCTGGTGGGACTATTTGAAAGATTTACCCCTAAATTTGTAAAGCAGTATATTAATATATCTCCCATGATAAAAGAGGCACTATTAAAATACAAAGAAGAAGTGGAAAATGGCCATTTCCCTGGACCTGAACATACATTTGTGATGCAAGATGAAGAGGCAGAAAAGATTTAAATGTCAAAGGGGGGCGAAATGAAAATTCTTGTAGTAGGACCAGGTGCAATGGGACTCTTATTCTCATCGAGACTTAAAAGAGCAGGATACGATGTCCTGATCCTTGATTATAAAGAGGAAAGGGCCAGGCTATTGAATGAAAAGGGCATCAGGGTAGAAGGTATAAGTGGTGAATTTACGCAGAATATACCGGTCACAGTGAAAGGGCCTTTCAGAGATATCGACCTTGTTATTGTATGTGTCAAGGCATATAACACAGAGAGTGTGGCAGAATCCTTAAGACAATGGCTAACGGATAACTCCACACTTATAACACTCCAGAATGGACTGGGAAATATGGAGGCACTTCAGGGCATATTCCATCCTGAAAATGTGCTGGGAGGTATTACCTCAGAAGGAGCCACTCTGATTGAAGCTGGAAGGATCAGGCATGCAGGGACAGGTGAGACCATTATTGGCCCTGATCCGGGGGGGAATTCAAAGGCAAAGATGGTGGCCGGGGTATTTAAAAGGGCAGGTTTTAATGTAAGGACACAGGAAGATGTTCATGGTCTTATATGGGGAAAGCTCATCATAAATGTGGGAATTAATGCATTTTCAGCAATACTTCAGGTTAGAAACGGCGCCCTTCCATCACTGGCTAAAGAGGTTATGGAAGAGGCTGTAAATGAAGCGGTTTCGGTTTCAAGGGCAAAGGGCATAAATCTTCCATATGAAAATCCATTTCAAAAGGTGCTTGATGTATGCGATAAGACCTCTCAAAATATTGCATCAATGCTCCAGGATGTTTTAAATAAGAGAAAGACCGAAGTGGAATACATAAATGGTGCCATAGTAAAAGAAGGAAGCAAATATGGTATCCCAACACCAGTAAACCGTATTATCACCTCCCTCATCCTCGGAATTGAAAGAAGCTATGAAATAAGAGTAAATGCTATGGTTTCGCCTCAAGGGTAATGTAAGTAATGATGGCAGCTTAAGCTATCTTCCTGTTTAATGCTTTTATGGAGAGATGAGCATTTTCAGATTCATCTGTCATCCTGAGGGTGTCTGAAAGAGACCCATTGGATATATGAAATGCTTCGGGGCTTTGCCCCTCAGCATGACAGATAAGTTAACTCCAGATCGAAATTTAAAAAAGATATAATTTTATTGTGTTTTCCGAAGATCTCGGATTATGATTATTACATAGAAAATTATGCTATTTTGAATTACTTTTTCAACATCCTGTTAGTGGGAAAATTTTGACATAATCACATGCAGATACTTATTTATCATATATGAATAACCAATGTAATATGAAAGACCCTCAATAAATAGCAATATTAAACCTTCAACTACATCTCCTCCCAGTCCTGCAAAAGAAACCAAAATAATAGCTACCTGAACAAGCATTATTGCTACAATTATTATAATTAAAAAAATAAACAAGAAAGAAAATGGTTCCTGATGAGATAGTTTGCTGACAACAAAAACTTCTATAAATAACGATATTATACTTAATATTACTCCAATTGTTCCAAATTCTGTAAGCAGCATAACATGTCTCCTTTGAAGGTTATTCAGAAATTTTATACAATTATTATTGTCCTGTTTCACTCAGGTCAATGGAAAATAGGTGTTAATTTGAACTGCCTCCACAACTATCTATGATGTGATTATTTTATTTTGACATCCCCTACACCTTATGATAAAGGAATCTCCTTTGTTAAAATAAAATGGTGGAGGAACAAGATGTTTGAGATATTGAAAAGGGAAGAGCTTGCAGGAGGCACAGTTATACTCAATGAAATAAGTGCTCCCAAGATAGCAAAAAAGGCCCGACCCGGGCAATTTGTAATACTAAAAGCCAATGAGACAGGCGAAAGAATCCCTCTTACCATGGCAGATACTGACCCCAAAAAGGGCACAATCACTATAATCTATCAGGTTGTGGGAAAGTCCACTGCCCTATTTAAGACCCTGCATGTGGGAGAAAGATACCAGGATGTGATTGGCCCATTGGGCAGACCAACAGAAATCGAAAAGGTGGGCAAAGTGGTATGTGTTGGGGGTGGAACAGGTATTGCTGTTCTTCATCCCATTACCAGAGGTCTTAAAGAGCTTGGTAACCATGTTATAGCCATTATAGGTGCAAGGACAAAGGACCTGCTGATTCTTGAAGAAAAGATGAAACTGGCATCCCATGAACTTTATGTATGCACTGATGATGGTTCTTATGGACACCATGGATTTGTCACAGATATCCTGAAGCAGTTTCTGGAAAAGGAAGACATAAAACTTGTGGTTGGAATTGGACCTGTGCCAATGATGAAGTTTCTAAGTCAGCTCACAAAGGACTATGGGG
>JALVMZ010000488.1 GCA_027032655.1 Desulfobacteraceae bacterium | reverse complement strand
AGAATTTAATGGTCCTGCAATAATAGAAGAGAGGGAATCCACTGTTATTGCGGGTGAAGATGCATCCATCAGGGTGGATGAATATGGATTTCTATGGATAGATATCAATTACTGATTTTATGAAAACACAGGAGGCCACATATGGGACAAAAAATTGATCCCATCCTGCTCGAAATACTCTGGAGAAGATTGATCTCCATAGTGGATGAGGCAGATAGTGCAGTTTCAAGAACAGCATTTTCAAGTCTATTAAGAGACGCACATGACTACACATGTATGTTTACTGATAGCAGAGGCAGGGAGCTTGCCCAGGGCACCTTTGCAACTCCCGGTCAGTCAGGTGCCATGGCCCTTGGGATAAAGAATCTGATAAAGAGTATTCCCAGGGATAGTTATAAAGAGGGCGATATATTTATAACCAATGATCCATGGGCCCTGGCAGGACACTTAAATGATGTATGTGTTATAAGCCCTATATTTTACAGGGAAAGGCTGGTTGCCTTTACTGCGTGTGTTTTCCATCACTCTGACATTGGGGGCAGGGTATCTTCTGACAATCATGAGGTGTTTGAGGAGGGACTCTTTATTCCCCTTGTAAAACTGTACGATGCAGGAAGACTGAATCAGGCAGTCCTGGATATGATAAGATGGAATGTAAGAACTCCTGATCAGGTAATTGGTGATATCCGGTCCCAGATAGCTGCTAATCATGTGTGTGCTGAAAAGATATGCCAGATGCTACATGAATATGATATGGATGAGCTGGATACCCTTGCGGATGAGATAATAGAGAGGACTGAGAAGAGCATAAGAACTGCAATTGAGAAAGTAAAGGACGGCATTTACAGGGCAGAAGGAATAATTGAACAGATGAAGGGAAGAGATGATATTGTGATAAAGGCCTCCGTGGAGATTAAAGGAAGTGACATAATTGTTGATCTTGATGGTTCATCCCCACAGGTGGACTGGGGTGGGAATGTGGTTTACAATTTTACATATGCATATGTGCACATGGCAATAAAGAGCATATTTGACCCCTATATCCCGAACAATGAAGGATGCGCAAGACCCATCACTCTCAAGGCA
>JALVMZ010000487.1 GCA_027032655.1 Desulfobacteraceae bacterium | reverse complement strand
TCTCTATAACAGAATTTTCAGTTCCAAATACATTGGGTTTGCGCTTGCTGTTTTCAGGGTCCGGGCACCATTCTCCATCTACAACGAACAGATACTCGTAACAACCTGGTTTCAGCTTGACCTTTTTCTTGCATATCCCACTCTTGAATTTGCGCATGGGATATTTGTCAGGATTCCAGTCATTGAAATCGCCCACAAGAGATATCTTCTCTGCATCAGGTGCGTAGATAGTAAACTCTGTGGATACTATTTTAGTCCGTTTTCGAGGACTTTTCTTTTTGCCGGTCCCCTTTTTCCCGGTTTTGCAAGCCATGATTCAAACCTCCATTTGTTGTTGAAATATCAGGCAGTGCCTGTAAAGTTTCAGTATCCTGAAGTTGAGCGGATACACAGTAAATTCGACAATAGCTCAAATCAGGAGTGTATTATTAAAAAATCAGATCTGCATGAGTTCACTTGTATTCATCAATATCAATTCTGTCAATCAAAAAAGTAGAGAGGACTTGACCGGAGGCATTTCTGAATGGGTATCATCCTGAAATCTATAGGAATAGTAAGAACAGATGCCGAAACTGTCCCAAGACATTGGACGGTTTCAGACATAAAGGGGAATCTGGTAATAGACCCTGAATATATTGAGGGATTAAAGGATATAAGGCCGGGAGACCGGATAGTGGTATTGTTTCATTTCCATAAAAGTCCGCCTTTTTCCAGGAGCATGCTTACACAGATTCCACCGCACAGAGACAGGGATTTTGGTGTCTTCAGTATATGTTCTCCAAGAAGACCCAATCCCATTGGACTTTCTGTGCTTGAGGTAACAGGCATTCATGAGAACGTGGTGGAGGTCAGAAACATTGATATGCTTGATGGCACCCCTATCCTTGATATAAAGCCATACATAGGGGCTGTCCAAAAATAATTTGCCGATTTCGCATCTCATCTTCAGGCCATCCTGAGCTGAACTTCAATCACAAAATCCTAAACGTAGCCCGGCTACGCCTGCGGTTTTGCTCAATCAGTTCAACTCAGCCTGACCCAAATCTGAGCGCGCCATCATCCAACTTATTTTTGGACAGCCCCTTAGC
>JALVMZ010000486.1 GCA_027032655.1 Desulfobacteraceae bacterium | reverse complement strand
ATATATACCGGAGCTTTTCAGATTTACCCGTGATCCCCGACTGCTGCCAGAGTTATTAATGGCCTTTGGAAGGATATCTTACAGCATTTCAGAACCCTTCAGGAAAAAGGCTTTTTACTTTATCCCCCTCCTGAGACACGAAGATCCTCTGATAAGGGGTTATACAGTTATACTGCTTGGAAATATAAAGGCCAAGGAAGCAGAGGAAGATATTCGCTCTTTGCTTGAAGACGATGCCTCAGTGGAAATTTATGAAAAAGGTAAAATCATAAAAAAGACCATAGGAGAGCTTGCATCTCTGGCACTTCAGAGTCTATAAGGTTTAAGTTTTACCTGGGTGAGGGTCGCGATGAGTATCCCCTCTCCCCAGAAGACCTTAATATACCTTTTAAGATAACCCCCCAAAAAGATCATTCATTTCTGAGGCTTGGGGATATATTTTATACCATACAGAAGGATATTCTTCTCTTTATAAATAATAGAAAAAATGATTTTAATTCATATTTTCAAAAAATAGACAATATTAAGATCAGATTATTAAAACATGGTGCATATTATCATATTGGAAAGGTGGAAATATCTTCTGATAATAATATTGTAAACTTCGGGATACAGATATCAGTGGGTAGAGAATCATGGATATACTTAGAGCGTGAGATAAAAACAGTTTCATTTCTCAATAAGATATCAAAGAAGAGATATCTGCCTCTAATCTTCTTATGTAATTTAAGGAAGGTAACTCATGCGAAAAAGGAGGATCTGATTGGTCTATCTTTGATTGAATGGTTTGAAAATTATCATGAATGGCACCTTTCAGTTACAGAAAATAATAGGGTATTAATGATATGGGACCATAATACTGGTATAAGACCTGCCCTGCCAAAA
The DNA here is from genome assembly GCA_027032655.1 of Desulfobacteraceae bacterium. Lineage (GTDB taxonomy): Bacteria > Desulfobacterota > DSM-4660 > Desulfatiglandales > JALVMZ01 > JALVMZ01. The sequence goes on along the minus strand of JALVMZ010000486.1, from coordinate 206 downwards.
GAGATATCCACCATATTCAAAGAATCATCTAAAATATTAACCTCTTTTTATGATATTAATACATACAAACAGATATTCAAATGGCATCATGGAGCAGGAGACTTTGTAATAAACACAACAAAAGATCCACCCAGGGTAAAACTTACAACTGCAAGGGATTATAAAGAAACCTATCATCTGATGAATACATCAGTTCAAATGAAAAT
>JALVMZ010000485.1:9842-10924 GCA_027032655.1 Desulfobacteraceae bacterium | reverse complement strand
AAAGAATAAAAACATCTGGACCAAATGGTATGATAGGCTTGCAAGATTCTGGGAAAAGAGATTTGGGCCGGACTGGAGAGAAGATGACCCTGAATTCTGGAAATCCCTGATCAAATATTGAAAAGATATGATACACGATGATTTTCCTAAGTTTAAAATCTCCTGAGGGATTTTTAAGGGGGCCTGTTTCATAATTTTTTATCAGGCCCCCTGGATATCATATAGGAGAGCAATGACCTTTTCTGGAGTTACCCCTTTCCCTTGTTTTTTAATAATATCTATGATAAAAACCTCTATTATTTTTTGGTGGCTACCAGTGCCTTTTTCTCTTCTCCTTTATCATCAGCTACCACTAAATGAACCAGCTCTTCTACCATGAGTTTCATCTGCTGTGCCTGAGAATTTAACTCTTCAGACGAACTTGCAGACTCTTCCGCAATTGAAGCAACATTCTGGACAACTTTATCAAGTTCTTGAACAGCAATATTTATCTGTTCAATCCCCTGAGCCTGTTCGTCCGAAGCCTGTGTAATCTCATCCAGTAAAATAGCCACTCTACGAACTATGTCTTCATTTGTTTTTAAAATTTCTCCCACCTTCTCATTTATTTCATATGCCTGCTTTATCTTCTGATTTGAAACCTTAATTAGCTCTTCAGTGTTTTTTGCTGCTTCTGTTGTCCTGATGGCAAGATTCCTGACCTCATCAGCAACAACGGCAAAACCCGATCCTGCTTCACCTGCCCTTGCAGCCTCTACCGCTGCGTTAAGAGCCAGAAGATTTGTCTGAAAGGCAATACCATTAATGGTCTTTATGATCTGGGCGGTCTCATCACTTGCCTTTACTGAGTCATTAATAATTTCTTGCATGATTTCCATCCTCTCCCTCATCATCTGGAAATTGGGAGTGGCCTCCTCTTTCATTACCCTGTTTGCATTAGCAGAATTATCAGCATTCTGTTTTGTTATTGAAGACATCTCCTCAAGCGCAGATGATGTCTCTTCAAGGGCGGAAGCCTGTGAAGATGCACCATCAGAAAGCTGTTTGCTTGCCTGTGTAATGGCACTTGCCATATTAAAAAC
>JALVMZ010000485.1:0-9832 GCA_027032655.1 Desulfobacteraceae bacterium | reverse complement strand
CCTTTATTCAGCCTGGAAGATAATTTTTCAAGTATTTGAAATATCTTCTGGATATCCTTGCGAATCACCCAGAAAGATATAAGAAAACAGATGGAAAGAATCACACCACCCGCTATTAAACTCTTTCTGATGAACTTCACTTTTCGTGAAGCGTCATAGTCAGTTAGAAAAACCGCTTTATTCATTTCCTTAAGTAATGGAATATTGTTCTCTTTTATATATAGAAGACATTCTGAAGCCATTTTCCTATCAGAATTTACCACCTCTATAAATTTATTTACCTTTCCTGAAAACTCTTTCCACAATTTTTCTACTCTCCCAAGCTGTCTGATCACATCAGTATCAGTAGGAGGAGGCAATTCAGTATATCTGGACCTTTCAAGATCAAGGGGGGCCTTTCCCCCATAGCGTAGCGCTTTCAAGGTTTCCTGGAAAACTGCCACTGTATTTTTTATCTTTTCAGGAGAAATGAGACCCAGATTAAGTAGAAGTATCTCTTTTGAAAGTTTTTGCGTAAGCATTCTCTGCCTTCCCGCTAGATTAATTATTACGCTGTCACTGGCCTGCTTTGACTGAAGCATAAGAACGGAAATTATAAGAAACAGAGCAATTAAAAATTGCAAAGAGAAAAGTGTATATAACTTTGTGGATGCCTTCATTACTTATTTCCCCCATTGTTTTTATGAATAAACCTGAAACTTTTTTATGCAATTGATGTGCCACAAAAAAGTGGAGGGGTTGGAATCATTCCTGGCATTTTTCTTTCTGCTTTTATAGTGAAAACTAATAATAACTAATGATTTCACTGTCACATTTTTGACACAAATCCAGGATTTTTGACAATATTTCCCCTTATTCTACCCGGCAATTCATTGCAGAAACATTAATCATTTATTTGTTAGCATATCAATAAAAGCCTCAATCCTGAGGGCAGTCCTTCCATCAAGGGGGCCAGGCCTATCCCCTTCTATACTCAGGATGGGAATATTCAGTGCCCTTCTTAAAATGATATCGTGTATCTGTCTGTAACAGAAGGCCTGTGTGTAATGAATGAGTCCGTCGAGGTCTCTTTCCCTGATCTGTTCTTTTATGTCTGAAATTCTCCCATCAATGTCATATGGATAGGTGTATGAGAGATAAGTTTCGAGTATATCATCCTTCAAAAAGGGCATGCTGAACTGTCTTTGAACTTCATTAAATACCACTTTTCCATTAAGCTCCTCTATGTATTCATAAAAATTATCCAGCACCGTTGGAACACCCAGATATCCTATTCTTATATAATCCTTATTGGGTTTACGCATCTCTATTTCATGAAGGAAACTATCAATTTTATTTTCAAATCCATCCGGATCTGATTCGAAATCAGAACTGCTCACCAGAAAGATATGATTTTCAAAACCCGATATCTTTTCCTCTTTATAGGTAAGCTCATCAATCTTTTTCAATTTTTTTCTTATCTTATCCAGCCTTGATTTCCAAATAAGGACATCATCCCATGAGGTTGAAAACCGCCTTATCATTCTATCCATCTCTTTCCTGAGTGCTTTCCTGTCTCTATTATATGGGTAATTAAAATCTATTACTTCAACTCCATTTCTTGAAAGGAGTTCACTCAGGGCCAGTGTATTGCTGCAGTCACCCCCGGTTACTGCAATCACTCTCTTTATTCCATAATTCATAACAACTGAAAATATCCCTTTTATCCATGCACATATGCTATGAGAAAATCCCATGGATTCAGCATCTTTTAGTAAGGCTTCTCTTTCAGGTGAGGTAATAAATATATTGTTAAGATCAAGAGGCCTTAAGCCACCCGCAAATACTATCTCCACTGGTATAGTGGAAGTTATACCCACAACAGAATCATCAAAGGATTCCACTTTCATGATAAAACCCATTCTATAATGCAAATATGAATCTTATCCTGTCCCTTGGATCAAGTCGAACAAGACCAACCTCTTTAGCACTATTCATTGCTGCTCTGAATTCTTTAGCACTCAATCTCCTGTTTATGTATTCGTCCTGATAGGCCTTTCCACATGGCCGGTATTGATCCATAACATTTACATATGTATTTGGAGATATCTCATCAGCAATAAACTGTAATACCTGCCTGGTGCCAGATACATCGTTGGGCATAACAAGATGTCTTATCAGTAATCCCCGCTGCGCAATACCTTCTCCATTAATAACAAGGTCTCCCACCTGTCTGTGCATCTCCTTTATTGCACTGCATGCCACCTTCTGATAGTCTTTTACATTACAATATCGTTCTGACCACCTGCTCTCCCAGAACTTGAAATCCGGCATATATATATCAATTATATCTTCCAGAAGCCTTAATGTTTCAACCCTCTCATATCCACCACAGTTATAAACCAATGGCACATTCAATCCTTTCTCTATTGCAAAGGGAAGTGCTTCCAGTATCTGCGGGACAACATGGGTTGGTGTTACAAAATTTATATTATGGCAACCCCGACTCTGCAATTGAATCATCATTTCTGCTATATGAATGGGCTCAACATCCATGCCTTCCCTCAGATGACTGATCTCATAGTTCTGACAGAAACTGCAGAGCAGATTACAGGAACTGAAAAATATGGTCCCTGAACCATATTTACCCACAAGGGGCGACTCCTCACCAAAGTGGGCATTAAAACTGGCAACCCTTGCCTTCCTGCCTGTTTTGCAATAACCCACCTCATTATTCAGCCTGTTTACCCCACAGAGCCTTGGGCATAACTTACAGTTCTCAAGTATGCTTATTGCCTGTGCAATTCTCTCTTTTAACTCTCCCTTTTTTTGAAGCTTCAGATAAGATGGCTCAAACACACCCTATTTACTCCTCTTTATCTTATTGATAATCTTATTGACAATCTCCCAGACCTCTTCAACGGAGATCATATCCATACAATTATTATCAGGCCTAATACATTCAATCTGCCTGCATCCACAACACGGGGGATTTTTAAAAATCACCTCTGATTTTGGACTTAAAGGTTTCCACATATGAGGAAATGTGGGCCCAAAAAGTGTAATCGTATAACATCCCACTCCTGCTGCAATATGTCCCGGGGCTGAATCATTTCCAATAAAAAGGTGGCATTTTTTAAGCACCATCGCAAGTTCCATAAGATTAAGGTCTGAGGATTTAAAAAAGGCATTCTCCCCCATATGAAATTCCACCTCATCAATTAATACCTGTTCCCCGGGGCCACCAAAAAGAAATATCCTTGTATCGTATTTTTCCATAACCATTTTTGCAATTTGGCCAAAATTTTCTGGCTTCCATCTCCTTAGTTCTCCCCTTGCCCCTGGATGAATGGCGATGTTGATACATCCATCATCTTCAAGTTTGTGGGGAAATATATCTCCTTCGAAATCGGATAAGGAATCCGGAAGAGGTATCCTCAATTCCCTTACAAAAGAATTCACACCCAGAAGTGATATGGACATCAGTTGAAGATCAACTATATGATGCTGAAATGGATCGCACTCTATGATTCTGTTCATCAGTATCTTGGATAGGGTGCTGGAATGCGAGTATGATATCCTGTGAGGTGCACCTGTCAGAAAACAAATAAAAGATGCCCTATCTCCCAAGGTAAAATCAATTACAAAATCATATTTTTGTGCACGGAGCTCCCTGATCAGTCGTGCCTGATAAGATATTGACTCCACTATATTCTTCTTTGCTCTTGCTCTATCATATGCCCATATCCTTCTTATTCCCGGGTGATGGGAAAGGATGGATTCTGTGCCTTTATTTACCATCACATCAATTTCAAGCTCAGGAATCCTCTCTTTTATATTATCCACCACAGGAAGTATGCTAAGGGTATCTCCAATATACCTGAGTTTTACTATAAGCCCCCTCTTTCCATGTAGTTGTTCTGGTTTAAATAATGTTTCTACAATCTGATTATCAATCTGTTTAAATCGCCTTTTCATCTAATTGAAAATTAATCCCTTTTCAACTCCCTTAATTTGGCATACTTTAAAAATGAGCCCATCGCATTCATCACTGATATCATTAATCCTTCAAATCCATCAAATATTCCTCTTTCAAAGATATATGTCCTGAAAAACATCCACAGTCCATGACTTAAAGGCGAAATAGCATGGACATTTGTGCCCTTCTCTTTCAGGTCATGAGCTGAAAGTGTTGAATAGAGATTCATCTTTTTTACCATTTCCGAATAATCTCTGAAGGAGAGATGTTCAATATAGGCATTTAGCTCTTTTATTTTCCCCTTAGTTATCCACTTCTCATGAACTGATCTCTTCTCAAAATAGCCCGCATCTTTGCGGACAAGTCTGATTATCCTGTCAGGCCACCATCCTGAGTGTCTTATCCACTTGTTATTCATGTAATTCTTTCTTTTGAAGCTATAAGCTGTTATATCCTTCTGGTTGTCTTTCAATTCAGATATTATAATTTCCTTTGTCCAGGGAGGAACTCTTTCATCAGCATCCAGAATCAGGACCCAATCATTTTTACAATTATCCACTGCAAACTGCTTTTGAAGGGCAAATCCACGCCAGGGTTCAACTATAACCCTTGCTCCCAGTTCTCTGGCAATGGTAGTAGTCCTGTCAGTGGAGCAGGAATCCACAACCACAATATCGTCTGCAAAAAGGACACTCTCGATACAGTCCCTGATTCTGTCCTCTTCATTATATGTTATTATGGCAACGGAGAAGGGTTTCATTATCCTTTTCTTCCTATCACATGATTTGCAATTACCACCCTTTGAATTTCTGATGTCCCTTCATAAATGGTAAGAACTCTGGCATCCCTGTAATATCTCTCAACGGGGTACTCTTTAATGTAACCATACCCCCCGTGTATCTGAAGGGCCTTATAAGCAACGCGATTGGCCATTTCTGAAGCAAACACCTTTGCCATTGATGCTGCTGCTGAAAAATTCTCTCCCCTATCTCTCATTGAAGCTGCATTGAATGTAAGAAGTCTTGCTGCCTCTATCTCTGTTGCCATATCTGCTATCATCCACCTTATTGCCTGAAACTGTGAGATGGGTCTTCCAAACTGTGTCCTTTCTCTGGCATAATTCACCGATGCATCAAGACACGCCTGGGCTATTCCCACTGACTGGGATGCTATACCAATCCTGCCTCCATCAAGGGATGTCATGGCTATTTTGAACCCATCCCCTTCTTCTCCAAGGAGATTACTTGCAGGGACCCTGCAATCCTCAAAAATCAATTCCACCGTATCGGATGCCCTGAGCCCCATTTTCTCTTCCTCTTTTCCCACAGAAAAACCAGGGGTGCCTTTCTCCACAACAAAAGCACTTATCCCATTATGCCTTTTTTCTGGGTCAGTATATGCTGTAACCACTGTTATATCTGAGTTTTTTCCACTGGTAATGAACATCTTTGTTCCATTTATTATGTATGAATCACCATCCTTTACTGCCCTTGACCTCTGGCTTGCCGGATCAGAACCTGCATTCGGCTCTGTAAGTGCAAAAGAGCCCAGCTTTTTACCTGCAGCAAGGGGCTTGAGATATGTCTCTTTTAAATAATCAGAACCAAAAAGATATATAGGGCCACAGGCAACAGAATTATGAACTGACATTATTACAGCGGTTGATGCACACGCATACGCTATTTCCTGAAGTGCAAGTGAATAACTTACTGTATCCACTCCTGCCCCATTATATTCAGGTGGGACATTCATGCCCATCAGTCCCAGCTCCCCCATCTTTTTAATTATATCTGCAGGAAAGATCTTTTTTCTATCCCTTTCACCTGCTCCAGGCATAACTTCTTCCCTGGCAAAATCCCTGACCATTGCCTGTATCATCTTTTGTTCTTCATTTAATTCATATGCCATGTCTCAACTCCTCATATGAATTTCTCAGAAGGATAATATCTCCACATTAATAAACATATATTGCTTCACTTGATATTATTGGTCAAAATTTATCTCATGGAGTATAAAGGACAACAATCAACTCAGCCCTCTCATCACTCAGATTTCGAAGCTTGTGCACAATGGATGAATTAAAATGAATACATTTATCCGGCCCGAGAACATTTCTATTTTCACCCACCATTACCTCAATCCTTCCCCTGAGCACATAAATGAATTCTTCACCAAGGTGTTGATAACTGACTCCTCTGTGATCCGCCTTTGGTTCAATGAATACCCTGAATGCTTTGAGATGTTTATGCCGGGCTTCAGGGGTAAGAACTTCATAACTATAGGATTCGGTTCTCTTTTGATAATCTTCGTCCTTTTTCTTCCCAGCCCTTTTCTCTTCCTCTTTTAATAATACACCAGAGTCAATCTCAAGTGCCCGGGAGAGCTGAAGAATAACTGAAACAGGAGGAATGATTTCTCCCTTTTCTATACTTGAAAGATAATCCTTGCTCAGTCCTGTTTCATTGGCAAGATTAGCCAGTGTCATCTTCTTTTCCCTTCTCAGCTTTTGTATCTTTTTGCCAAAAGGCTGTTTCTTTTTTCGGGCAGGCATAATGGTCCTCCTTTCTTTAGTTCATCGCCATCATACAATATTGCTAAAACATCCTCAAGTCCCTTAATATTATACCAGATGAATTGGAGATCTCCGGAAATTCTATTGATCTCATCATCATGAGAGAAAAAATTTTAACCGATCCCTTGAATAGCGTGAATAAATAAGAAGTAATAAGAGATTAGTTTCGGATTCGTCCCCTGGATCTGATTCTCAGGATTAGTCCAAGGATTATCGCTCCACTTATAAGGATGATCAGATTGGAAGAAAAGAAGGTCATTATAAACAAGAAGGGATTATTAAGACTGTATGCTGATATCAGCAGATGAATACCAAAGACAAGAAAAAACAGACTCCCTGCCAGAAATACCGCATACCATATCCACCAGGATATATACCTTACTCTCCGGGATTTAATATCTTCAGGACTCGTCTTTTGCACCTGGCACCACTATTTTTGGTAATACAAGATTATCTGATGCAGAATATGGATCAATCTTTCCTTCAACGATCTGATCCACCGCCTTTTCAAACTCACCACTTTCAACAAGTATCTGGAACACCTTTTCAATAAGTCTTGACTTTACCATCTCCTTTAATTCTTCCCTTACTCTATCTCTGTTTTTCCTTAAATGGATAATCCCATACCTTTTACTTAGATATTTTCTGTGTTCCTCTATGGCATTGAGCAGTTCATTGACCCCTTTGTCAAATATTGCCTCTGTCTTGATAATTGGTGGCCTCCAATCACCCTCCTGATATTTCTTCTGGTCCATATCCAGCATTAATCTTAAATCACTCAGGGTCTTATCTGCACCTTCTCTTTCGGCTTTATTAATTACAAATATATCGCCCACTTCGAGTATCCCCGCTTTAATGGCCTGTATATCATCTCCCATTCCTGGAATCACTACAATCACCGTGGTATGTGTATTTCGGACCACATCCACCTCATCCTGCCCCACACCAACTGTCTCAACCAGAATATAGTCCTTACCCATGGCATCAAGCACATCTATTGCACTTCTGGTGGACTGGGTAAGACCCCCAAAATGCCCCCTTGTTGCAAGGGAACGAATAAATACACCCTCATCCATACTGTGTCTCTGCATCCTTACCCTGTCACCCAGTATTGCTCCACCTGAAAATGGACTTGTTGGGTCCACTGCAAGGACTCCCACTGTCTTACCTTTTTTCCTTAAATGATTTATCATCTGGTCAACTAAGGTGCTTTTACCAACACCTGGCGCACCTGTTATTCCCACCACATAGGCATTTCCTGTGTAAGGATAAAGCGCCTTAAGGGTCTCCCTCACCCCCGGGATGCCATCGTCAATATCCCTGATTATCCGGGCTACTGTTCTTACATCGCCTGACCTTATCTTCTCAACCACATCCTCCATTCCATCACCTGTAATTTAATCACCCTTGGGTTTTACATTCTCTCTTACCCATTTAACTATCTCTTCAAGGGACGAGCCAGGGGTAAATATCTCCTTTATTCCAGCTGACTTTAATCTGGGGATATCCTCATCAGGGATTATACCCCCTCCACATACAACAATGTCATCAATGCCCTTCTCTCTCAAAAGCTCCACAACCCGGGGGAAGAGATACATATGAGCACCTGCAAGACTGGAAAGACCTATCATATCAACATCTTCCTGAATGGCTGCCTGAACAATCTCCTCTGGAGTCTGATGAAGCCCTGTATAGATCACCTCAAATCCTGCATCCCTGAAGGCCCTTGCAATGATTCTTGCTCCTCTGTCATGTCCATCAAGACCTGGTTTTGCAACCATTATCCTGATCTTCCTTTTGGTCTGTTCCATAGACTGCACTCTCCTAAAACAGGATGGATTTCACATATCCTGTTTCAATAATTAATATATACCCGGGTCTTTATATTCACCATAGACCCTTCTGAAAACATCGCACACTTCCTGAAGTGTGGCGTATTCCTTTACAGCATCTATAATAGGATTCATCACATTCTCTCCTTTTTCACATGTCTCACCAAGTCGTTCAAGTGCCTCCTGGACCTTTTTGTTATCCCTTTCCGCCTTAACTCTGTTCGTTTTTTCAATCTGAATTCTTTCCAGTTCTTCATCTATCTGAAGTATCTCAATTGGTATCTCCTCTTCTGTTACATACTTATTCACACCAACAACTATTCGTTTTTTCTCATCAATCTGTTTCTGATAATGATATGCTGAATCCGCTATCTCCTGCTGTGGATAATTCTTCTCTATTGCTGATAGCATTCCTCCCATGTCATCAATCTTCTTTATTATCTCAAATGCCTCCTCTTCCATCTTGTCCGTCAGTGCTTCCACAAAGTATGAACCACCAAGTGGATCAATGGTATTTGCAACACCTGATTCCTCTGCTATTATCTGCTGGGTCCGAAGTGCAATGGTAGCTGCCTCTTCAGTGGGAAGTGCAAGCACCTCATCCAGTGAGTTGGTATGAAGTGATTGTGTGCCCCCAAGGACTGCTGCCAGTGCCTCAAGTGCTGTTCTAACCACATTATTGTAAGGTTGCTGAGCAGTAAGAGAACACCCTGCAGTCTGAGTATGAAACCTCAACCACCATGACCTGGGATTCTTTGCCTTAAATCTTTCCTTCATAATCTTTGCCCACATCCTTCTGGCTGCCCTGAATTTGGCTATCTCCTCAAAGAAGTCTATATGAGAATTGAAAAAGAATGAAAGTCTGGGTGCAAACTGATCCACATCCAGTCCCCTGTCTATTGCAGCCTGGACATATGTGATACCATCAGCAATGGTAAAAGCAAGCTCCTGCACTGCGGTGGATCCAGCCTCTCTAATGTGATAACCGCTAATACTTATTGTATTCCATTTGGGCACCTCTTTTGTTCCGAACTCAACTGTATCTGTAATTAACTTAAGTGACGGCTCAGGGGGGCACATGAATGTCTTCTGTGCGATGAACTCCTTTAGCATATCATTCTGAATGGTTCCCCCAAGTTTATGTCTGGGAATTCCTCTCTTCTCTGCCATTGCAATATACATTCCCCATATCACAGGGGCCGGGGGATTAATGGTCATGGAAGTGGTTATTTCATCTATTGGAAGCCCCTTGAACAGTTCCTCCATATCCTTTAAAGTATCTATTGCAACACCACATTTTCCGCACTCCCCCTTTGCCTTTGGAGAATCAGTGTCATATCCCATAAGTGTGGGCATATCAAATGCAGTTGAAAGGCCTGTCTGCCCCTCTTTAACCAAAAGGTGAAATCTTCTGTTCGTGTCCTCTGCTGTTCCAAGTCCCGCAAACATCCTCATGGTCCAGAGTCTTCC
>JALVMZ010000484.1 GCA_027032655.1 Desulfobacteraceae bacterium | reverse complement strand
AATATTTTGATAATATGTAATTTTTTAAGATATTATTGATGAAATGTCAAATACCAATTGGATAATCTGGAATGATAAGGATATAAAGACAATATAATGTTTAATTATGGTATATTATTGATTAATTTGGTTATTTAGGAAGTTATTAGCAGGGATTCTTCAGTTCCCATTTTTAAGATGATTTAGGACCTTGGGAGGAGGAAAGATAAACCGTATTGAATAGGGTGTGGAAAAGGGATAGTATAATAACTGCATATGTCTTGGATGATAAAAATAATCCGGATACTGTTGGGGATAATATTTTTGTATGCAGGAATTGATAAGATTTTACACCCCTTTGGATTTGCAATTTCAATCTATAATTACAGAATTGTTCCTGATGGTTTGATTTCCCCATTGGCTGTAATCCTTCCATGGGTGGAGTGTCTTCTTGGTATCTTTCTGGTGCTGGGAATATTTGTGGAAGGTAGTGCTCTGCTCTCAACCATGCTTCTTGGTATTTTTTCTGCTATTATGATATTTAATCTCATAAGGGGAGTGGATGTGGATTGTGGGTGCTTTTCACAATCCTCAGAGACATTAAAAGGAAATATGGCGTGGTATATAATAAGGGATTTAATGCTTTTTACCATTTCCATATACCTTATGAGATGGTCTTTTAAAAAAGAGATAAGTGATGAGCGGAGCAAGAGATAAAAAAGACCTACCCGATCGGCCCTCTTTAGATATTCCTGTAAATCAACTGTTAACAATAGTGGAAAATATGTCAGAAGGGGCATTTATTGTGGATATGGATAAGACAATTACATATCTGAATCCAGCGGGTGAAAAGATTACAGGTTTTTCACTGGAAGAGGCCGTGGGACAGAAATGTTTTGACATATTTCGCTCAAGTATATGTGAGAATGCGTGTCCTCTTGATGAGGGAATAGAAGACAGAGGCATTTCATTTAAGACCCGGGTCTCAATAATTGATAAATCAGGAATGGAAAAGACGGTTAAAATAAATACCATTCCCATTAAGAATAAAAAAGGCGAGATAGTGGGAGGCGTTAGGATATTCCATGATATCTCGGAGTTTGAAAGATTTAAAAGGGGATTGAATAAGAAATTTCATATAGATGATATTGTGGGAAAGAGTCCCAGGATGAGGGAGATACTCTCATATCTGCCTGACATTGCAGAAAGCGATAGCGCTGTTCTTATAGAAGGGCCAACAGGCTCTGGAAAGGAGCTTATAGCAAGGGCCATTCATTATATGAGCCCCAGGAAGGACGGCCCATTTGTGATAGTTAATTGTGCTGCACTTCCTGAGACATTGCTTGAATCAGAGCTATTTGGCTATGTAAGGGGGGCATTTACTGGAGCACTAAGAAACAAGCCAGGAAGATTCTCCCTTGCCAATAATGGGACACTGTTTCTGGATGAGATTGCATCCACGGCTCAGTCCTTTCAGGCTGATCTCCTGAGAGTAATAGAGGATGGTGAATTTACCCCCCTTGGCGGCACTGAGAGTCAAAGGGCAGATTTCAGGCTTATTACAGCAACCAACCTTGACCTTAAAAAGATGGTTCAGGAAGGAAGGTTTCGGGATGATCTCTATTATAGATTAAATGTAATCAGAATTACCCTTCCCCCCCTTAAAGACAGAAGAGAGGACATTCCACTTCTTATCGAGCATTTTATACAAAAATTCAACCTGCTTAAGGGAAAAAACATTGAAGGTGTGTCCAGCGAAGCAATGAGGATTTTCCTGGATTATGATTTTCCAGGAAATATAAGAGAGCTGGAAAATATGATAGAGTATGCATTTGTCATGTGTAAAGGGCGGCTTATAATGCCTGAACATCTTCCAAAAGACCTGCTAAATGCCTCATCCAACACCCTGGTGGAGCTATCAGGAAGGGAAAAAAAGGAGGCAGATAAGATAAAGGCGATTCTTGAGAAGTTTCCCAGAGGCAGGGAACAGGCAGCAAAGGCCCTGGGCATAAGCAGGACTACTCTCTGGCGAAAAATGAAACGATACGGAATAAGATGAAACATAAAATGAAACCGTTTCATTTATTGAAACATTTATTGTTTCCCCGATATTTCCATGTCATTAACATCTTGATATTTCATGCGATTTTCCATCCAAAGATTCTTATCTCTGGCATGATAATTGCCTAAATTAAATCTTAAAAATAGATATAAATCATTTCCATAAACGGATGGAAATGAAGGTAGCAATTCCCCTGTTTAAAGAAAGAATATCACCTCATTTTGGCACATCTTCAAGGATTTTATTAATTGAGACCAATGGTGCCAGTATTAATCATGAAGCAGAATGGGATGTAGGAGGAGATGGGCCAATGGACATTGCAAGACGGATAGTTGATCTCGGAATAGATTGGCTTATCTGTGGTGGAATTCAATTGAGATTTAAAGAATGGTTAACCAAAAAAGGAATTAAGGTAATGGACAACCAGAAGGGGAAGGCAAGGGAGGTAATTAAAAAAATATTAAGAGAGGGAGGTTTGGTAAAATGAAGGAGAGTCTGAAGAGGACAGGAAGGGATAAGGCCCTGAGGGGGATTCTAAGTCTCCTTCCAAAGATATCTGATACTAATCTCATCAGACTTACAAAGCTGGGTGAGTTCCTCACAAATGACCCGGAGGTGCTAAATGGGATAGCAAAGGTAAGATCATTGCTCGAAAAACCTGATCATCCTGCAAAGGCCCTGTTCAGGAGAGTTCTGGAATACCTTCCACCAGAGAGGAGAATCCGTCTATTTGAGACCCTTTTTAATGGTGCGTGGTTTGAGGGAGGTAAAAAGCGGGACAGATGGGAGCAGGAACTGGGATTTAGACCACCATTTATTATGATTTTGAGTCCCACACTCAGGTGTAATCTCAGATGCAAGGGCTGTTATACTTTGGGGTATGGAAGAAAGCCAGAGCTTCCCATTGAAGTAGTTGATAGGCTTCTTGATGAATGTGAGGAGCTGGGAATATATTTTGTAACAATCCTGGGTGGAGAACCCCTTATATATCCCTATCTTTTTACCATGATTGAGAGGCATCCATCCATATTTTTTCAGGTGTATTCAAATGGGACACTCATGACCAAGGAGTATGCCCAGAGGTTTGCTGAGCTTGGTAATGTGGCTGTTGTTTTAAGTATTGAGGGCGGTGAAAGAGAGACCGATGAATGGAGAGGCAAAGGGGTTTACAGAAAGATAATGAAGGCATTTGAATACCTTTGGGATGCCAGGGTAATAATTGGCACATCTGCAACGGTGACCAGGAACAATGTAAATACCGTATCATCACTCCAATTCATTGATAAGATGATATCTCTTGGTTCATTTGCACAGATGTATTTTCTTTATATCCCTGTAAATGGTCGGGCAGATTTTTCCCTCATGGTAACCCCAAGGCAGAGAGATCATTTGAGAAGGCAGGTGATCAGGATCCGCGATACAAGACCCATCTTTGTGCTGGATTTCTGGAATGATGGTCTATATGTGGATGGATGCATAGCTGGTGCAAGGAGATATTTTCATGTAAATGCAAAAGGTGATGTGGAACCCTGCGTATATACCCACATAGCCACTCATAATATAAAGAGACACTCGCTTAAAGAGGCATTAAATAGCCCCCTTTTCAGATATATAAGGTCATGTCAGCCACACAACCCCAATCATCTTCGTCCATGTATGATTATAGATAACCCCCATGTAATGAGAAATGTAATTGAAAAGATAGGGCCAAGATTTACTCATCCTGGTGCCGAAGAGATATACACCGTTTATAAGGATGAGATGGATAAGTATGCAGAGAGATGGGCTCGGCTGGCAGATAGGATATGGATTGAAGAATATCAGGATAAAGGTATTCATCCTGATATTAAGGCAGAGGCGGCAAATTAGTAGGGATGGGTAATGTAACCCATCCCTGTATCCTCAATTTATTCTTTTTATTCTTTAATTATCTTTCTTATCTCCTCAGTTAGTGGGGGGACAACTTTAAATAGGTCATCCACAACACCATAGTCTGCTTTCTGGAATATGGGTGCATCAGGGTCTTTGTTTATTGCCACAATGACCTTGGATGTGCTCATACCTGCAAGATGCTGAATTGCACCGGAAATCCCACATGCAATATAAAGATTGGGGGATACCACCTTACCTGTCTGTCCCACCTGATCTGAATGGGGTCTCCATCCAGCATCCACTGCTGAACGTGATGCACCGACTGTGCCCCCGATAAGGTCAGCGAGCTCCTCAAGTATCTTGAAATTTTCAGGCCCTTTCATTCCTCTTCCACCGGATACAATCTTATCCGCCTCTGTCAGGTCAACCCTTCCGCTCTGATCCTTAATTTCTTCCACCACCTTTGTCTTCAGTTCATCATCAGAAAGTGTAAAATTTCCATCAATCACTTCAGCAGACCTTGATTCATCCGGCTCATTTATGCTCATCACATTGGGTCTTGCAGTTGCCATCTGGGGTGTGCTGTTTTCAAATGTAACTTTGGCATATGCTTTTCCTGCATATATGGGCCTGACTGCAATTAAGTTCCCATTTTCAATTGAAAAGGCTGTGCAATCCTGGGCCATACCGACTCCCAGTCTTGCAGAGAGTCTTGCGGATAGGTCCTTACCCTGAGCAGATGCCCCTAATAAGAGAATTGCAGGATCATACTCCTTTACCAGTTGAGCAATGACCGATACATATGCATCTGTTGTGTATTTTTCAAGCCTGGGATCATCCGCAACAATTACCTTGTCTGCCCCATATTTGGCAAGTTCTTGTGCCTTATCTTTAATATTATGTCCCAACAATACAGATACCATCTCTTCTCCCTTGGCATCTGCAAGGCGTCTGCCTTCACTTACAATTTCAAATGATATTTTTCTCAGTTCTCCATCTCTTTGTTCAGCTATTGTCATTATACCCTGTGCCATTTTATCTCTCCTTTTATGGAAATTTATCCCTTTCTGGGAGTATTTTTATATTACCTTTGCCTCTTCATGAAGGAGGCGTGCAAGCTCAGCCGCCTTCTCTTCAGGTGTTTCGCCTTCTATTATTTTGCCCGGTTTCCTTTCAGGAGGTGGTGTAAGTTCTATCACCTTGAGTTTCCTGGCGCCCTCTCCAAATTCAGATGGATCAAGACCCAGGTCAGCTAAGGTCTTCTCCTCCAAGGGTTTTTTCTTTGCCTTCATTATACCAGGAAGTGATGCATACCTGGGCTCATTCAGTCCCTTCTGGGCTGTAATCAATGCGGGAAGAGGAGATTCAATAACCACTGTCTCCCCTTCAATGGGTCTGTGAACCTTTACGGATTTCTGGTCATCAGATATCTCCACCTTTACCACAACAGATAGGCTTGGAATCCCCAAGAATTCTGCAAGGGTGGCACCAACTATTCCATTATCATCATCAATACCCCTCTGACCAGTAAAAATGATGTCGTAATTAAGATCCTTTATTACGGCTGCCAGGGCCTTTGCTATTCCCAGAGAGTCACTTCCTTCAAGTGCAGGGTCATTGATGAGGATACCCTTATCAGCACCCATGGCGAGTGCGGTTCTGATGGCCTCGGTTGCCCTTTTGGGGCCGGCTGAGATGATTGTCACTTCACCACCGTATTTCTCCTTGATCCTCAGCGCCTCTTCCACACCAAATTCATCGTAGGGATTCATAATCCACTTTATGTCATCCTTAACAATTGATTTTTTATCCGGGGCTATCTTTATCTGTGTCTCTGTATCAGGAACCTGTTTTAAACAAACTATAATATTCACTTTCTCCTCCTTGTGATTGGGATTTTTGATGCCGGATAAGGATAAGAACTGCTTTCAGGCATCAAAGAGGGTATTTATATATTTTTATTTTCTGTATTTCAAGTATTAATCATCCCTCTCAGGAAATAGTCTGAAATCTGTTTTGCAGCGGTGGTGGTATCATACTTTTTCTTTTTTGACAATACCCAGAACCTGGACATTTCATCGAGTGCACCAAAAAATGCCCTTTTAGCAATGCCGGGGAGTATATCCTTCCTGAATATACCCTGTTCCTGCCCTTCTTTTATTATGTCGCTTATTAAATTAAGGTATTGGTGAAACTTCAGATTCTCATATTCTTTCATAAATTTACTGCTCTGCCTGAGTTCCACCTGTATTATCTCTGCCACATCCTTGTTTTTTTCAATCATTTCCAGGTGGACCCTGGCAAATGTCTCTATCTTTTTCACCGGATTTGTTTCTTTTTTTAAACACTCTTTCATGTTATCCAGGACTGTCTGCATCTTCTCTTCAAATATGGAGATCAATATGTCATCCTTATTATTGAAATATAGATAGATGGTGCCATCCGCCACATCTGCTTCTCGGGCAATTTCAGATATCTTTGCCTTAAAAAATCCCTTCTTTGCAAATATACGGGTGGCTGCATTAATTATCCTGTTGTATTTTTCCTTTTTTCTTAGCTGAACATTTTTATTCGTATGTTTCATAATGATAACACCTGGTTGCATATTTTAAATGAATGACCGCTCATTCATTATCTTCTTAATCATTTAACTGTCAAGAGATATATAACTTTATCATGAAAAATTTCTTGACATAATTTAGGGTGTTAAAATACAGTCATATTGTAGCTAAATTGTGATTAAGGGAATTGTTTAAAATAATGATTTAGGGTGTGCTGGGGGAGATAGGTCTCAAACCCTTCCATGACATTTTTCAGGTGTCTTTCATACAACCATGATATGGCAAAAAGAGGATATAACCTGTTATTAATTCGTATTAGGGCTTGACACTTTGAGGAGGCTGTATTTTAATTTGATGATTAATGGAGGCTTAGAGAGGTTGGTTTTTTATTAATCTAAACCAATTACCAAGGAGGAGGTGTCATGGGTAAAATTTTTAAAGGATTTTTTGTCATTTTATGCACCATTGGGCTTATATTTGTTGGTGTAAATATGGGCCTGGCCAAGGAAGTAAAGATTGGTGCAGTAATCAATCTCACAGGGCCTGCTTCCTCATGGGGTCAGTATCATGCAAAGGGTCAACAGGATTACATCAGATATGTTAATGAGGTTAAAGGTGGAGTTTATGGAAATAAGATTAAGCTGATAGTGGTGGATCATGGATATAAGGTGCCTGAAGCAGTAAAGCTTGTGAAAAAGTTCTGTGTTGAAGAGAAGGTTGATCTCCTTCACACATGGGATGCGGGTTCCGGTATTATGTCCAAACCCATCTTTCAAAAATACAGGATACCAGATATCAATTACTCTACTTATAAGGGATTTCTGAAGCCTCCCATTGATTATGCATACCTGCCCTTTGGTGACTATGATATGGATAGCTTTGCTGTGCTTGAGTATATTAAGACCCTGCACAAAGGAAAGGAACCTCCCAAGGTAGGCCTCCTTACATATAATAATCCATATGGTAAGGCAATCCATGAACCCTGTAAGAGATATGCAAAGAAATATGGCGTAAATATAGTGGGTATAGAACAGTTTCCTCCCAAGACCCTGGATCTTAAAACAGAGCTTTTGAGGCTGAAAAATGCAGGTGCTGAATATGTATTCATGCAGGTTCTTCCATCAGCGGTTTTAATGGCACTTCAATCAGCAGACAGGATAAACTATGATGTTCCATTCTTTGCCACCTGGACATCTACAGACCCTGAGTTCTTTAAGAGGGCAAAAGGACTGCTCAGGAACAGAATGTTTGTTCAGTTCTGCGGTGGTCTTCCTGTGGACGGAACCCCTGGTGTGAAAAAACTTCTTGAGATTGGGAAGAAGTATGGAACAATTAAAAAGTTTGACTTTTCATACTGGGAAGGAATTGTAATGGGAATGATTGATGAAAGGGCATGTATGAAGGCATATGAGAAGTTTGGAAAGATCAATGCTCAGACAATCAATCAGGCCCTTCAAACCTTCAGGAATGAGGACTTTGGTGGTCTTGTTCCCAATATTACCTATACCAATACAGATCATAGTGGATCCTGGGTTGCAAGGATTGTTCGTCTTAATGAGGATCAGACATATACACCTGTCAGCAGTTTCTGGGCGCCCGGAAAAGAAAAGGTTAAGATCCTGAAATAATAAAAAGTAAGGAAAATTTTATGAAAGCCTTTCGTGGTGAACCAAGTATCTTTGCCTCCAGGTCCCCCGAAGAGAGAAGGGCGGATCTGGAGGTAAAAGACCTAACCCTCAGGTTCGGTGGTATTACCGCATTAAACAAAGTAAATCTAAAGATAAATACTGGTGAACTTGTTGCCATTATTGGCCCCAATGGTGCGGGAAAGACAAGCCTGCTGAACTGTATAACCGGTTATTACAAGCCCCAGGAGGGCCAGATATTCTTTAATGGCAAGGAGATTACCAACCTCTCTACGCACCATCTCACAAGGCTGGGAATAGGAAGAACTTATCAGAATATTGAATTATTCCCGGGCCTGTCAGTTCTTGCAAACATGCTTCTTGCCCGACATGTCCACTGCCATTATAATGTGGGTCTTGCGGCCATATTCTCTCGTTCTGTCAAAAGAGAAGAAGTGAAGCACAGGCAGATTCTGGAAGAGTTGATTGATTTTCTTGAGATGCAATCCATTAGAAAACAGCTTGTTGGGTCACTTCCTTATGGTATGCGAAAGAGGGTGGAACTGGGAAGGGCCCTGGCACTTGAGCCAAAACTTCTTGTCCTTGATGAGCCTTTTGCGGGGATGACCCTTGAAGAGAAGGAGGATATGGTTCGATTTCTTAAGGAGCTTCATGAGGCCTGGGGTCAGACGATAATTCTGGTTGAGCATGATATGTCAGTGGTGATGAGTATATCTCAGAGGGTGATTGTTCTGGATTTTGGAGTAAAGATAGCAGAAGGCCCACCCGAATTCATTCAAAACCATCCCCAGGTAATAGAGGCATATCTGGGGGAGGCATTAAAAATCTGATATCCAATGGAATTGTTATGGGGAAAAAAGAGACTATTCACAGATTAGATGATGAGACATTATCCAAGATAACCCAGTTTACTTTTCCACAGATACTATCAAGACATGCGGATTCACTGGGGGACAATCATATAGCCATCAGAGAGAAGGCATACGGGATATGGCAGACATATACATGGCGTCAGTATTTAGAATATACAAAGCATGTGGCGCTGGGGCTCCACAAACTGGGACTGAAAAGAGGGGAACATGTCTGCATTATCCTTGACAATCATCCTGAGTGGCTATTTGCTGAACTGGGTGTGCAGGCCATGGGCGGGATAATTATTCCCCTTTTTACATCTGCAATTGCCAAAGAGCTTGTCTATGGAATTAACAGAGTAAAAAGTGTTTATGTCTTTGCCCAGGATCAGGAACAGGTGGATAAATTACTGGAAACCAAGGATGAGCTTCCCACTGTGAGAAAGGTGATATATGTTGATCCCACAGGAATGCGCACCTATAGGAATAATCCATGGCTTATAAGTTTTAAAGAACTCCTTGAATTGGGGAAAAAAGTGGATCAGGACAATCCTGATCTTTTTAATAAAGAACTGTGGGAAGGCGTCCCATCTGATGTGGCCATCATGCTTCAGACATCAGGAACCACCGGTTTGCCTAAGATGGTAATGCTTACCTATGAGAACATAAATGACATGGCATGGAAGTGGCTTATAACCGCTCCCATTGGTGTTGGTGATAACTGGATATCCATAACGCCCACTGCATGGATTGTGGATCAACTCTGGGGTGTTGGAATAACCCTGAGTGGTGGAATGATTATGAATTTTCCTGAGACATTCGAGACGGTGGTGGAAGATTTCAGGGAGATAGGTCCAACGGTCATTGTTACATCTTCAAGATTCTGGGAAGATCTGGCCTCCAAAATAAGGGTAAAGATAAGTGATTCAGGTTTTATTAAGAGGTGGCTCTATTATAAGTCCCTTAATATAGGTGGAAGGGTTGTGGATTTACAATCTGAAAAAAAGCCTGTGCCTTTTCACCTGAGATTGTTGAAATCTATTATGAAATATCTGGTATCACGGCCTCTGCTTGATAGGGTTGGATGTTTGGGATTCAGGGCTGCTTATACAGGGGGACATCCTATAAGTCCTGATGTAATTCGGTTTTTCCGGGCAAATGGCCTGAATTTAAAGCAGTGCTATGGTCTTACCGAGGCAGGGGGAATATTTCAGGTCCAGCCAGATGATGAGGTAAAACCAGAGACTGTGGGAACGCCACTGCCTGGAACAGAGGTAAGGATTGCTGAGGATCAGGAAGTGCTTGTTTCAAGCAAATCTATATTTGTGGGATACTATGAAAATCCTGAAGCCACGGAAGAGGCCCTTAAAGATGGCTGGTTTCATACAGGGGATGCAGGTTATTATGATGATGACGGCCACCTGCTTATAATTGGAAGAAAAGAAGATATAATGAGAACAAGAGAGGGTGAGGCATTCTCTCCTGATTTTATAGAGACAAGATTAAAATTCAGCCCATACATTAAAGAAGCGGTTATATGGGGTGAAGGACAGCCTTATCTGAGTGCTTTTATTAATATTGATTTTGGAAATGTGGGAAACTGGGCAGAAGAGAGAAAAATACCATATACCACTTATACCGATTTATCGCAGAGACCGGAAGTGGAAGAATTGATAAGGCAGGAGGTAAGGGAAGTTAATAAACAACTGCCTGAACCAATGAAACTGGTAAAATTCCTGCTACTTTATAAATTACTTGACCCTGATGACGAAGAACTTACAAGGACAGGTAAGGTAAGAAGAAAGTTTGTGTTTCAGCAGTATAAGAACCTGATAGATGCCATATATTCGGATAAAAAGGAGATTGAAGTAACAGGGAAGGTCAGATACAGGGATGGACATGTGGGAACCATAAATACGACAGTCAGGATACTGGATGTATAATAAGGAGGGTTATTTTATAT
>JALVMZ010000483.1 GCA_027032655.1 Desulfobacteraceae bacterium | reverse complement strand
CCACTGAAGCAGTAGAAATTATTGTCCCTGTTGAGATGCGGGACATTCCACTGATTGATATACCTGGTTTTACAGTCCGGGAAAGTAATGGTTCGCGGGCTTATATAAGTGCAAGAATAGGCATTAAGGATTATACCTGGAAGGGTAAGGTGGTGCGATCCGAAGGCAGGCTGGATGAAACCACAAGAATGCTAAATGTGATTGTAAGAGTAGATAAACCCTATGAAACTTATCCTCCACTTGCTATTGGGATGTTTGTAAAGGTGAGAATAGAAGGCAGAACCATGGAAAGGATACTGGAGATACCAGCGTCCGCCCTGAGAGATAATAAAGTGGTATGGGTGATTGATAACAGCGACAGGATTCGTTTCAGGAAAGTCAGAACACTTAAGGTTTACAGGGATAAGGCACTGATTGAAAACGGAATAAAAGAAGGTGACAGGGTGGTTGTCTCATTGCTTAAGGTGGTAACTGATGGAATGAAGGTAAAACCAGTGGAGCAGAAGGAGGCAGGTATCGGTGAATAAGATAGTTTCATGGTTTACCGGAAATCATGTGGCTGCAAATCTGCTTATGGCATTTATAATGCTGGGAGGAATCATAACAGGTCTCTTTATCAAGGTGGAGATATTTCCTGAAATCTCCCTTGATACCATATCAATAACAGTTGAATATGAAGGGGCCACACCTGAGGAAGTGGAAGAGGGGGTGGTTCGGCCCATTGAAGAGGCCATATCAGGCCTGGCTGGTATAAAGAGGGTTGATTCCCTTTCAAGGGAGGGATTTGGCTCCATTACCGTTGAAGTAATGAAGGGCTGGAATGCAAAGAAACTCCTTGATGATATAAAATCAGAGGTTGATAGAATTACTACCCTGCCGGATGAGGCAGAAAAACCCATTGTCAGAGAGGATACCAGAAGGACCCATGTGATAAGTCTTGCACTTTATGGTGATGCCCCTGAATCCACACTGAAAAGCCTGGCTCAAAGAATAAAGGATGATATTACAAATCTTCCCCACATTACTCTTGCAGAGATGTGGGGCACAAGGGACAATGAAATACATGTAGAGATATCAGAAGAGAATCTTAGAAAGTATAACCTTACACTGGATAAGGTTGCACAGATAATAAGATCTTCGAGTTTTGATCTCCCTGCAGGCAGGATAAAGACAAAGGCAGGTGAAATACTTCTCAGGACAAGGGGTAGGAGATACTATGCAAGGGATTTTGCTGATATTTCAATAATCACAAAGCCGGATGGTAGCAGAATCACTCTTGCCGATATTGCAACCCTCAGGGATGGTTTTCAGGATGTTGACATAGTGTCAAGGTTTATGGGGAAACCGTGCGTGATTATTAATGTTTACAGAGTGGCTGACCAGAATGCTCTCAAAGTGGCAGAGGAGGTAAAGAAATATATTGAAAAGGTAAGAGACACCCTCCCTGCTGGAGTATCCATAGATATATATAGAGATAGATCTCAAATCCTCAAGAGCAGGCTAAATCTACTTCTCAAGAATATGGCCTATGGTCTTGTTCTTGTAAGTATCCTCCTTGGTATATTTTTAAACAGAAGACTGGCATTCTGGGTAACCCTTGGCATTCCTATATCATTCCTTGGCGGGCTCTTCATGCTTCCACGATTTGATGTTTCCATAAACATGGTATCTCTCTTTGCATTTATTGCAGTGCTCGGAATTGTGGTGGATGACGCTATTGTAATTGGCGAGAATATATTCAGAAAGTATGAAGAGGGAATTCCTCCTGAAAATGCGGTTGTGGATGGAACGGTTGAAGTGGGAAGACCTGTTATATTTGCAGTGCTTACAACAGTTGCCGCTTTTTATCCACTTCTTCTTGGATCCGGCATGATGGGTAAATTTATGCGGAATATCCCCCTCGTGGTTAATCTGGTCCTGATGGTATCCCTTGTTGAAGCGATACTCATTCTGCCCGCCCATATTCATGGGAGCCTTGGTAAATTAAATTCAAAGAAAGGGGTTGTAAGGGCAGAGCCTCCTTATATCGGTAAGTTGCTAAAGAGGTTTATCTCAGGACCATATCGTAGAGTGCTGGATTTCTGTATCAGATGGCGGTATGCAGTAATTTCACTTGGTATAGCACTCCTTGTAATTACCTTTGGCGTATGGAAAGGGGGATGGATAAAGTTCACATTTTTCCCCAAGATAGAAGGAGATACCTTGATTGCAAATCTTACCATGCCGCCCGGGACACCCCTTGAAAGAACAGAGGAAGTTGTTCGACACATTGAAGAGTCTGCAAAAAGGGCACTTAAAAAGGCTGATAAAGAAAGACCCCCGGGGTCTCCACCACTTCTTAAATACTATGCATCGGTAATAGGTTTTCAGGGTGGAAGGGGGCCCCATGCAGGCCCATTGGAGATAGGGGGGCATCTGGCCCAGATATATGTGAGACTGCTTGAGGGAGAAAAAAGAAATATCAGTGCAGTGCGTCTGGCATCTTTATGGAGAAAGGAAGTGGGTGTGGTGCCAGATGCAGAGGCACTAACATTTCAAAGCACCCTTTTCAGTGTGGGGAACCCTATCGAGGTTCATCTTTCAATGGAAGATTATCATATGCTCAAACATGTAGCAGATGAGCTTAAAGGTATCCTGGCGCAGATTCCCGGCGTATTTGATATAGAGGATAGTTTTCTCCCCGGGAAAAGGGAGATTCAATTAAAGCTCAAGCCAGAAGCAAGAACCCTTGGAATCACCTTAAATGACCTTGCAAGACAGGTAAGACACGCCTTTTATGGGGCAGAAGCATTGAGATTTCAAAGGGATAGGGATGAAGTAAAGGTTATGGTAAGATATCCTGATGATGAACGAAAATCCATCAGCTCCATTGATAAGATGAGGATCAGGACACCTTCAGGACATGAAGTTCCTTTCAGTCAGGTGGCAGAGGTAAAACTTAAGCGTGGATATACCACCATCCAGAGGGCACAGAGGATGCGCGTTATAAAGGTGATGGCAGATGTGGATGAGACAATATCAAATGCAAAGGAGATAAGAGATGAGCTTAAAAAGAGGATATTACCTGGACTTATGTCAAAATATCAGGGATTGAGATACTCCATTGAAGGGGAAGGGAAGGAGGAGGCCGAGTCAATGGCAGATGTGTATCAGGGATTCATTATTGCCCTTTTTGCAATATATGTCCTGATTGCGATACCATTTAAATCATACTTTCAGCCTTTTATAGTGATGTCGGCAATACCCTTTGGATTTATGGGAGCCATAGCAGGACATATTATAATGGGAAAGCACCTGAGCATTGTGAGCCTTTTTGGGATGGTTGGGCTTGCAGGTGTGGCTGTGAATGATTCCCTTGTGCTCATTGATGCATGCAATTCCATGGTGAGAGAGGGCATTAAACCCATTGATGCCATCAAAAGGGCAGGGGAGAGGCGGTTCAGGGCAATTATTCTCACATCCCTTACAACTTTTGCGGGATTGACACCCATGATCCTTGAGCGAAGCATCCAGGCCCAGTTCCTGATTCCAATGGCCATCAGTCTGGGATTTGGAGTGCTCTTTACCACATTGATAACTCTGCTTCTGGTTCCATGTCTATTTATGGTGTGGGAGGATATTAAAAGAATCTTCATCAGGAGGTAATATGGGATGTTAAAGCTGGGTGTATGTCAGATGAGGCCTGAATTTGGCAT
>JALVMZ010000482.1 GCA_027032655.1 Desulfobacteraceae bacterium | reverse complement strand
AAAGGGGGAAATCAAACCAGGGCAGAAAGCGGACCTGGTGGTAATGGACGAAGAGACATTCAAGCCTCATATGGTTATGATAGATGGAGAGATTTTGAAGGAATGAGCGGGCAGTCCCGCTCAGGAGGATATGGCTTCCCTCAAACCGCTTATGAGTTTTGGCAGTCCAACACTGAAGATCAATCCAGGAGTGGTCTTTTCTCTATCGACAAGGCATCCGAATCGATAGTTCTCGTCCACTTCCACCACAACCACCATCTTATTGTCTTTCGTGAATATCGTATAATACTCCATGTCAGGAAATCCAGAGCCAATAAGAGATTTGTGCATCATATCAGTAATCCTTCCGAATAACGCACATGCCTGGGGATTGGAATTGATGCCATAAATGGAAAGGCCCTCCCTGTCGAATACATCACAGGCAACCAATCCCCCACCCAGATCTTCCTCGAATGTATGGACCACCTGCTTCAATTTTTTCAAATCCATCGTTCAATTTTAAAGGGAAACCATAAAATAGTCATAAAATTCGAACAACAAGATTATGAACTTCACTCAATAACATTTTCTAAATAACGCAAGGTCCTTAAATTAAAAGGTTTTGAGCCAGTAGCATCGGGATATACATCTAGAATCGTATAAAGTGCCACGGGGAAAGGGAGGATAATGAAATAAGGACATCCTTTATAGTGAATGGAGGGGTCCAAAAAGCTCTTACATCTGTAGCAGATAACTGGCGACAATCGAATTTTATTTTGCTTCAATCAGCCTCTTCTCCATCTCTTCTGTTTCGGAATACACCTCACTCGGATGGCTTAAGGTTATTCCGGCTTTCAATGATGTTACCTGCGAATTTCGGCTTATAACAGAAACCTATCAGGCAAAGTCGATGATATCATACATCATTTCATCCCTTCACCACTATTATGGGTCTGTTTCTGCTCACCTTCTTACTGATTCCCGCCATTTCCACCACATCAACCACCTGGGACACATCTTTATAGGCATCGGGGGCTTCTTCCAGTATGGTGGCAACGCTCTCAGCCCTTACCACTATTCCCTTTCGGGCAAGTTGTTTCAGAAGGGTGCTCTTATT
>JALVMZ010000481.1 GCA_027032655.1 Desulfobacteraceae bacterium | reverse complement strand
GCGTGGTGGTATGAGGATTCCAGAAACGAAAAGAGGGTTTTGGTTTTATCTCCGCAAGAATATTTATCTCTTGTAAACAGCAATCCAAATGTAACTATTACTAATGTAGAGTATCTGCAAGAAAATGGCTTAGTAAGGGTTACTATTTTGGTGAACCGTTCTTTTGCATCTTTCCCCAAAATAGCTCCATTGCCTCCGTGGGAATGTCTTTACAGTCCCAAATGTTTAGATTTGCATGAAAGTTCTTTTATCTGTCATAGAAAGGAAGTGACGGTTGATTTTCTTAGAAAGCAGGCCAGGAATGGTGTTTTTGATGCCATGGCAACAGCGGAGGCCATAAGGCAAATCCAAGAAGACGAGATTACTGATGATGTTTTAAAATCAGAAGTTCAAGCCAAGATTATTCAGTATGATGAACCAGACAAAAGGGGGACACCAGGTGCGAAAACGGTTCTTTATGAAAGCTATTTTGATTTTGATATCAATGGTGATGGATTACTTGAATCTGTTATTGTTACTACATGTAACAGGCAGTTATTAAGGGTTGAGGAAAATAATTTTGGAGGCAAACCTTTCTTTGCTTTGTCTCCAATGGTTGAGCCATATCAGCCAGAGGGTAAGTCTTATGCCAATATCATTGATGATATTCAAAAAGCAAAGACGGGAATAATGAGGCAGGTTCTTTTGAATTTGTCTCTTGTAAATAATCCAAGGATGAAAATTCTTGAGGGGGCGGGAGTAAATGTATCTGATATAATCACCAATAGGCAATTAATTCGTATGGGAGACTTAAAGGCTGTTGAGCCTATGGAGACGCCACCACTGGCCCCGTGGACATTTAATGTTATGGAAATGTTGGAGGTGGATAAGGAAAATCGGACTGGTGTTACCAGGTATAGCCAGGGTTTAGATGCGCAGGCCCTCAATAAAACTGCAACGGGCATTATGAAAATAATGCAGGCAAGCCAACAGAGACTTGCTTTGATAGCTCTTTTGTTTGCGGAAACAGGTATTCGTAATTTATTTCGCTTTATGGTGGGCCTTAATCAGAGGTTTATCAGGCAAGAGCAAGTAATTAGAGTGGCTAGCAGACCTTTGCAAATAATGCCTGATGACTTACAAGGTAAGTTTCATTTTGTGGTAGAACCTTCTGCTTTGCTTGGTGGTAAGGAGAAGGAAATTGCTGCAATGGAAAGGGCTGTTGAAATGGCTCCTGTTTTGATACAACAGGGGTATATGAGCAGAGAGGGTTTTTATAACCTGCTTGTTAGATACTATGAGACCCTTGGATTAAAGGCGGTTGAAAAATATATAGACCAGAACCCAGCGGAGGTACAGCAAAATGGCAACATTATGGGAAGTCAGGAAGGAGCTGGCGGAGCGGTTGGCCAAGGAATTGAAGGCCAAGGAACTGGTGTCGGCACTCAAGGACTATATCAAGGAGGTCAAGGCACAAATCAAGCAGGAATGGAAAACACTGGATATTAATGAACCAGGGGCAGGGGAGAGGATGATAAGGCTCAGGATTAAGTATGATGCTTTATCTGATTTATGGGAATATATAAAATCTCTTTCCCAGGGAGTTAAATTGACAAAACAAGCTCTGGATGATATTGATAAGCAAATAGAAGACAATAAGGGGTAAACAATGGATGAATTTTTAAATTTGGCAGAAAGTTTAGTTGTAGAAGATTTGGGAGAAAAAACTGAGGAAAAACAGCAGGTTGACAAGCAAGATGGTTCGGAGGTACAATCAGGTCAACAGGAAGAAGGACAGGGTGGGCAGTCTGTTGAACAAAAACAGGCCACCGAAAAGAAAGAATATACCAGTGAGGAGCTAGAACAGTTTCTTGCTGATGATGAAAAAATAAATGAAATAGACCTTGAGCGAGTGCCTGAAAATATAAGGCCAGTGGTTTCCGCTACTATTAAGCGGGTTTCGGGCCAAGAACAGGTGGCTCAGGGTGAGCAGATAAGGCAATATGCCGAACAGATAAAAGAGGCTGCACGGGTTGAGGCCATACAGCACATAAGGCAGCAGTATGGTGATTTTGACCCAATGAATCCAGAGCATGTTACGCTTGTTAATCAAGCGGTAATGCACGGGGAGAAGTTGGCCGATAATATTGTTCGGGCGTATGGTCTTATCAGCAGGCTCAAGCAAGAGGACGGAGAAGTCTTTGACAAGACTATCCAGGCTATCCAACAGGAGGTCGCAAGAGACCCTGTTATTGCAAGGGCATGGGATGAAGCTGATATAGCGGTGCTTTATCCTCTGTATGAGCGGTTAAAAATAAGGTTTATGAAAGAGGCCGTTCAAACTGAGGTTGATAATAGGCAGAACAAGGCCCCGCAAGTAATAGAGCCTTCTACTGGAAGCCATGCAACGGGTGACATGCCAAGTCCAGGGGATTTAGCTGGACTTGGTGTAGATGACCAGGCTAGTTTGTTGGTAAAAATGGGCTTGGTTGATTAGCAAAAGGGAGGTGTTTAAGTGGCACTTTTAACATATAATGCACCAGCAAATAAAGAGGATTTGTCGGATATAATTACTAATATTTCCCCTTATGATACGCCTTTGTATAGTATGTTTGGCAGGGGTGTTGCAAAATCTACCTATCACGAGTGGCCAGAAGAGGAGCTGAATCCGCCACAGGCAAATGCTAAGCTTGAGGGAGCGGATTACACTTTTGAGGATGCTCATACGCCACAGAGAAAGGGTAATTATACCCAGATAATTTCTCGTGGTTATGGAGTATCTGAGACCCAGGAGGTTGTTGATAAGCCTGGTACTAAAAGTGTAATTGCTCGTTCAATGGTTTTAGCCATGCGGGAGGTTGGCACTGATGTTGAGTATGCCATTATCCGCAATACCGCCATGAACGCAGGAAATGCAACCACTGCACGGCAAATGGGTGGAGTGCAGGCATTTGTTACGAGCAATGTCTTGGATAATAGCGGAACTGCCAGAGACCTTACGGAAGAGCTTCTTAATGATGCTATCCAGGCTGCATGGGAAGACGGTGGAAAGCCCGATACCGTTGTGGTGTGTGGTAAGCACAAGAGGAAAATATCTTCTTTTTCTGCTGCTTCCCAACGCACTATTGAGGCGACCAGCAAGAAGCTTGTGGCCGTAATAGACATTTATGAATC
The DNA here is from genome assembly GCA_027032655.1 of Desulfobacteraceae bacterium. Classification (GTDB taxonomy): domain Bacteria; phylum Desulfobacterota; class DSM-4660; order Desulfatiglandales; family JALVMZ01; genus JALVMZ01. Next base: position 550 of record JALVMZ010000481.1, on the reverse strand, counting down.
TGATTTCGGTCTTGTGCGCATTGTGGCAGACAGGTGGATGCTTACTGACAGGCTTTTTGTTATCGAGAAAGGTCGTTGGAAAATGGCTTATTTGAGGCCATTTAAGAAAAAGCCTTACCCTGATGGTATTGCCGATAAAAAGGCGGGCACGATAGTTGGCGAGCTTACCTTGGAGGCCAGAGCAGAGGCAGCTAACGCCATTATCAGAGACCTTAACTAATCTATAAGCGGGGCTTATGGCCCCGCTTTTTAGTGGAAGTATAATGCGTAAAGTAGAACTGAAACTGGATGACCAGGGTAATATTCGGGGTATAAGGGTTAAGAGCGATTTATCTCCGTTTGTTAGAGCTATACAAGCGGAGAGAGCTGAAAATCCAGGGGGCTGGACAAGAAAAAGAACTTTAAGGAAGGTTGCTTCTATTCCCCTGGAGGCTTTGCAGTTTTTGCCCCCAGACGAAAGAAGAGCCGTGTTGCGTGGAAGCAAAAAGGCTTTAAGGAGATTCCTCAAAAAGCATCCAGTATTTGCAACGGAAGGAGTGTTTTGATGAGT
>JALVMZ010000480.1 GCA_027032655.1 Desulfobacteraceae bacterium | reverse complement strand
TAGGAGAGGTGGAAGGAGTGTTCTTTGTAGATGATCTCTTTAGATGCCATGCTGTACCATTATATTAAAATTGAAGTATTTTAACATAATGGCACTTTATTACCACACTACCTATTGGATCTTGAGTCTTTGTGACTTATCATATCCATAGACATCAGGGAAAAGTTTCAGCTTGTTTGACTCATCTACATATGCTGTATAATAGGCCGTATGCACCTGCAACTTTTTATTCAAAATGAGATGTCTTGTTTTAAGAGAATCATACCAGCTTTTTACAGTAGGGAGATCTTTGTCACTATAGTATGTCGTCACATGATTTAACAGTGCAACCGGTTCACCGAGTCTTATACATCCATGGCTAAAACATCTACTCTCTCTTTTAAATAGAGATTTTGACTGGGTATCGTGCATATATACTGCATGCCTGTTGGGGAAGATGAATTTTACACGTCCAAGCCCATTTCTCTTGGAAGGTACTTGCACAAGTTTGTATGGGATATACCCCTTACCGTCTTTAGGATACTTAGACCAATCCACAGAAGCAGGATTTACTCTTGGTGAACGAAGATCGTATGATTCTTTATGTAATTCCATCCCTTTTGCTGCTACCCACCCCGGATTTCTTCTAATTTTGGAAATATAGGATTTTCTCATAATTGAGTCAGGTACATTCCATTGAGGGTTTATCTCAACATATTTCAATCGTTCCGAAAATATAGGTGTCTGCATATTTGATTTACCAACGATGACAGGGAAGTTCAATGCTGTTTTACCATTTTCTATGACACGTACTTTAAACTCAGGAACATTAATAAGTGCATAATTTGTACCCATTTGAGGTTTCATGAGTTTTGTTCTCTCAATATTGAGACGTACCTTGTGCAAAGTTTCAGCAGAGATATTTCCGTCTTTCTTTAAAATTTTATAACTGTGAATAAGTTTGGAAAACTGCGGTGTTTGCGGTACATACGGCTTGAGTATTGTCTCTATGGACTGTCCTGCCTTGAGCTTCATGACAATATCTGACTTCTTGACCTTCTGCATATAGGTCTCATAATAGGTATCTATCTCTTTTGCTTTTTTTGCACGCTGGGATGC
>JALVMZ010000479.1:397-1101 GCA_027032655.1 Desulfobacteraceae bacterium | reverse complement strand
AGGAGATATAACACAAGATATTCCTATATAAAGACTCAATAGTATTGGAGAATCCTTTACTCTAAGGATATAACCTGCATGTATGAATCTTTGACCTGTTATGTATCTCCATAACAATAAAAACAATACACCTGCAACACCCAGGGATATTGCTATAATTAAAGAATTAACAATGAGGCTTTTTTCAATCTTAATAAATTCAGGGAATCCTATAAGCAGGATTATTATATCAACTACTCTGGTAAGGAAGAGTGCATGAATTGGAGATGGCAGGTAGTCCTTAAAAACTAACCCAAGATACTCAACCAGAAGGACTAACCCTACTAATGAAATGCTCCTGGCATTACCGGGGACGGGATCATCCCAGCTTTTAAAAAGGCTTGAAATATTTTGCATCTTACATACCAACTTGGATCCCTAAAAAGTAGTTGAACAAGAGATTTAAAGGCCTTTTGGCCAGAGATTTTGAACAATGAAACAGCAGAAGAGTATCTAACATTCAGACATTTATCCTTTATTAAGGACTTCAATATCTTAACAATCTTATCATTTTCTGAGAACTTACCAAGCAAATATGCCCCCCAGTATCTTAATGCTGGTGATGAAGAATAGGCCATCTTCTCTATAACCGGGAGATAAGATTCATTAATCCTTTCACGGTCCATGAGATTATATGAAAGTGCCAATCCAAATGATCTTATATC
>JALVMZ010000479.1:0-387 GCA_027032655.1 Desulfobacteraceae bacterium | reverse complement strand
TTAAAAAAAATATCAAGAAAAAGATACCTGCCAGGAAGGAATAAAGACCTACCCTGCAAATCTTTAAAAGCCCCCTGTGGTGGAAAAACTTTTTGATGCTGGACTGTATTTCCTTAGGATTAATGGATTTAATTTTCACCTCCCCATATCCTGGTGATTCAAACATAAGATAACTGCCGTGTTTTTTAAGAATAAAGTCCGCAGAGTTTTTGATCTTTGGTATTCCACTCACAAAAATACCATCCCCGAGATACAGAGGAATCCCCATCTTAAGACCATCATAATAGATCAGGGCCTCATATATCCCTTTCTTGGGGGTTATAATAGCTGTTGCAAGTGGCGAGTATGTATAATAAAAATTAATGATACTCCTTCCAATACTGGTGT
>JALVMZ010000478.1 GCA_027032655.1 Desulfobacteraceae bacterium | reverse complement strand
AGCTTCCTCTCCATTTGTGGATTTCTCACTATGAATGCGGGATGATATGTCCCTACAACGGGAATCCCTTCCCATGAATATATCTTTCCTCTGTGGTCTTTGAGCGGTCCATCCACCCCTGCAAGGGCCCTGAGTGCCACCCTTCCAAGTGTGCAGATAACATCAGGCCTTATAAGACGAATCTGCTTTTCAAGGAAAGGAAGACACGCAGATATCTCGTCAGGCTCAGGGTCCCTGTTTCCAGGTGGCCTGCATTTTACCACATTGGCTATATATACATCCCTTCTTTTAAGCCCCATTCCCCTCTCTATTATCCTGGTTAAGAGCTCCCCTGCTCTGCCCACAAACGGTCTTCCCTCAAGGTCTTCTTCTCTGCCAGGTCCTTCGCCCACAAACATCACCCTGGCAGAAGGCGACCCCTCTCCGAAGACAATATGGGTTCTTGTATCACTTAACTTACACCTTGTGCATCCAGCAAGCAGTATCCTCATCTCGTCAATTGAAACCGCATCCAGAGGGGCTCTGCTGAGTATTTTTAGTCCCTGTGCTCGTTCAATGGGTGATTCAAACCCCTCATCTCTATAATTAAGAATCAGTCTTCTCAAGGAGCTCATAATCTCCGATATATCAGCCCTTATGCCCTCTTTTTCTTCCATATATTATACATCCTATCCAGGATTATCTCTGATACCTCCTCCTTTGTCATAATGGGGAGTTCTTCCACAGTCCCATCCCTGAAAAGAAGCTTCACCATATTTGTATTCGCCTCAAACCCCGAATCCGATCTTGAGACATCATTTGCAACTATCATATCAAGTCCTTTGGATTTGAGCTTCTCCCTTGCATTGGCAATAAGGTCCTCTGTCTCTGCTGAAAAGCCAATTAAAACACATCGGCCATCACTGTTCTTTGAGCCGAGCTCTTTAAGGATATCAGGGTTTTTTATCATCTCAATGGATATCCTATCAGGTCCTTTTTTAATCTTATGCCCTGCTGTCTCAGCAGGCCTGTAATCAGATACGGCCGCAGCCTTAACCACTGCATCGCATGATTCAAAATGGTCTAAAACCGCATCTCTCATTTCAAGTGCTGTCTGAACCTCAATAAATTCCACCCCCAAAGGGACCTGCTCTTTTGTAATCCCGCTTACGAGTATCACCTTTGCCCCCCTCCTCCTTGCAACCCTTGCAATGGCAAAACCCATCTTTCCTGTGGACCGATTACTCACAAAACGAACAGGGTCTATGGGCTCCCTTGTAGGACCTGCTGTAACCAGTATGGTGAGCCCATCCAGGTCCTTCCTGGATAACATCATACATGCCTTCTCAAATATCGTATCAGGCTCAGGCAAACGCCCCGGCCCCTCACTCCTGCAGGCCAGCTCCCCTGATTCAGGGTCCATGATCTCATATCCCCTGTTTTTTAGAGTCAGGATGTTCTGCTGAATGGCCTCATTTTTGAGCATATGGGTATTCATGGATGGACATATTAATACTTTGGTGGTTGCAGCAATCAGCATGGTGGACATGAAATCATCCCCTATTCCACATGCTGCCTTTGATATGATGTTTGCGGTTGCAGGTGCAACTATAATGAGGTCACTCTGCTGTGCCCATTTTATATGTTCTATTTCATGGGTCTCATGCTGGAACATATCCCATATGACTCTCCTGCCTGATAGCACCTCAAAGGTCATGGGACTTATAAGACGGGTGGCATTTCTGGTCATTGCAACATTTACATCAGCACCTGCCTTCTTTAGCAGACGAACAAGCTCCAATGCCTTATAGCAGGCGATTCCCCCGCTCACCCCCACCACAATCTTTTTTCCTTTTAAATCCATAGAGTTTATTAAAACCCAAAAAGATAAGCTTGACAATAAAAATCTGCACCCTTTCTTGACAGAGACCTTATGGTTTCCTATACTGCCATTTCAATTAAACATAAATATTATAAAGGATGGTGAAATATGAAAGTCCTGGTTTATGGTTCAGGGGGAAGGGATCACTGTCTTGCAGACTCCTATGGAGACAGCCAGCATGTGGACAAAGTGTATATATGCCCCGGGAATCCAGGGGTCCTGTTCACCCCCAAAGGTAAGAGAGGCCTCATCGAGGTGGTGAGAATCACTGATTTCAATGAACTGGCAGATTTCTGCATTGAAAAAGGGGTTGACCTTGTGGATGTGGGCTCAGAAAACCCCCTTGAAGAGGGCCTGATTGATGTGCTTGCAGAGAAGGGGATACACGCCATTGGCCCAAGAAAGGAATATGTCAAGATAGAGAGTGACCGGGCATTTACTGATGATCTTCTCAGGGAAATAGGTGTCCCAAAGCCTGAATATGCAGTATTTGACAGTCCTGATGATGCAATAAAATATGTGAGGAATATAGGATATCAGGTGGTGGTAAAGGCTAATGGCCTTGCCGCTGGAAAGGGTGCCATTGTATGCGATGATGTCCCTGATGCAGAGCAGGCCATACAAAGAATTATGGTGGATAAGGTATTTGGAGATTCTGGAAACAGGGTGGTGATTGAAGAAAGGAAATACGGTGAAGAGATATCATTTTTCGCATACCTTGATGGAAAACATGTGATGCCACTTAAGATGTTTGCAAGGGATTATAAACCTGCCTTTGACCCGGATGATACTGAATCCATAGAGCTTTTTGGTGGAAATCCCAATACAGGAGGCACAGGCTGTTACTGCCCCCACAGGCTTGTAACACCCTGGCTCATAAACAGGATAATAAAAGAGATCGTTAACCCATTTGTAAATGCCGTTTACAATAAACTGGGCTGGGACTACAGGGGAGTGCTGTATTTTGGTCTTAACCTTGATCCTTACAATAACCTGGATGTATTTGAGATAAATGTAAGACACGGCGACCCTGAATGGGAGGTGATTGCAAGAAAACTGAGCACTGACCTGTTTGAAATAGGCATGGCCGTTCAGGAGCAGAAGCTGGATACAATAAAACAGGTGTGGAATAAACAGTATTATGTGGATGTGATAGCCATGGAGGGAAGATCCCGTGCATCACGCGGATGGAATAAAGGGTATCCAGGAAGATACGGTAAGGGCCACAAAATTGAAGGACTTGATGAAATAGAAAGGGGTATTGCCATATATTTTGCAGGAGTGGATGAAGACCCTGAAAAAGGTCTTGTTACATATGGTGGAAGGGTCCTGCATGTAGTGGCCGGTGCCCCCACCCTTGAAGAGGCAAGGGAGAAGGCCTACAGAAATATTCAGAAGATAAAGTTTGTGGATCACAATAACAATAATGCAAACTGTATGCGTTACAGAAAGGGTATTGGACTCTGATACATTAAAGAAAGCAGGTGGATGGTATCGTCCTTTCGCTTCCGTTCGCTCCGCCATCCATGGCTCCGCTCACTGCTGATCAGGCACCAAACTTAATAACCGGCGGTTACTTTTATAATTATGGTGTTTACATGAAGTGCTTAATATTAATGATAAAGAATTCTTTTAAAAGTTTGGTGCCTGATAAAGCCGCTCAAGGAAGATACCATCCACCTGATAGGCTGCCCAGGTTTTTATTATAGCGAATGGCGGGAGGGCTTCGTCAGGCTCTAAATCTATTGATCAGATGGATATTAACAAGGGACATAATAAAGAAGACCAGAAGACAGGTCGCTTCAGGCTTGTTAAATTCTTTGCATGGGCAAGCCTTGTGGTTATCATTGT
>JALVMZ010000477.1:526-1101 GCA_027032655.1 Desulfobacteraceae bacterium | reverse complement strand
AAGGAAGGATGATCCAAAGATAAAGAGATATCTGAATATATTAATAGAAGAGACAAGCAGGCTCCAGGAGATGGCATTGAGTCTTTATCAAATTGGAAAAGAAAGGGTCATCAATCTTACAGAGATATTAAAAAATAGATTTGAGATTAATCAGGAGGCAATAAAAGAACAATTAAAGGCAAATGTTATTTTAAAAGAGGGTCCATTTAAAGATCCTCTTTATGTAAAGTGCTATCCCCTGCACCTGGAAAGGGTGCTTGACAATCTCCTCAATAATGCCACCAATGCAATACCATTAAAAGGTGGGCTGTTATCAATCAAGACCTATCAGGAGGGGAACTGGGCCTGTGCAGAGATTACCAATACAGGAATTATATCAGAAGAAGAAAGGCTCAGACTCCTTGAAGGTGAAGGAAGTGGAAGAGGTATATATATTACCTATCGAATTGTTCGTCTCCTTAAAGGGAAGATTGAGATAAATGTGGGAAGAGAGACAACCACTATTATAGTAAAATTTCCTATATCCCCTCCCCCACCTCCTGAAAATGACAATCCATCTCAGTAAAAGGAAGACA
>JALVMZ010000477.1:0-516 GCA_027032655.1 Desulfobacteraceae bacterium | reverse complement strand
CTCTTTCTTGTTGTGCCTTTTTTGTTATTTATGTGAGCCAGGGATTGGTTCTCTTCTCAATTCCTATGGTTGACCATGGTCTATCACCATAATCATGGCCAGGCCATACAATGGTATCATCTGGCAATGTGAGAAGCCTCTCCTTGATTGACCTCATGAACTGGGACATGGAGGCGCCTGGCAGATCCGTTCTTCCTATAGCTCCAACAAAGAGGGTATCCCCTGTAAAGAGATTTCCATCCCCCAAAAGACATATACCACCAGGGCTATGACCAGGGGTATGTATTACTTTAAGGGAAACCGAACCCACCTCGATAATGTCACCATGATCCACTGTGATGTCTGCCGTAGGTGATGGGGTAAATCCCCACTGCCTTGCAAACTCTCTCCCCTGAGGAGAATTGAATAGCTCATCATCAAGCGCATGCATGACAATTTCTGCACCGGTCAATTCTTTCATCCTTTTGTTTCCACATGTGTGATCTGCATGTCCATGAGTATTTACAATGTATCTGA
>JALVMZ010000476.1:3518-3718 GCA_027032655.1 Desulfobacteraceae bacterium | reverse complement strand
ATGGAATTACAAGCGGTTCATACAGATATGATGATTTATCAAGGAAGGTGGAAGAGACAGTAAACTATGGTGCGTTCAGCACCACCATAGGATATGAGTATTATAGAAATGGCATCAAGAAGGCATTTAGAGACTCTTCAGGCAGGAGATATGAATACAGCTATGATGAGGCAAACAGGTTAAAATCCATAAACATACCC
>JALVMZ010000476.1:0-3508 GCA_027032655.1 Desulfobacteraceae bacterium | reverse complement strand
ATTAAATTTGTAGGCATTATATATTTTTTCAAAGATTCAAAATAAATTAATCTTATATCTTTGGAATGATATCCTGCCAGTAAATAATGAGTATATATTCTTCTGAAGCTTCAAACAGAATCCTATAAATAGTATGTAATTAACCACCATAGGAATAAGTTTTAATTTATTTTATGAAGTATTATAGATATGAAAATTTTATATCTCCAAGATGAAAAAGTAGTTATCAGTAAATATAAATAGCTCTGATGCCGGAGGAAGTGATACTGCCAGGAGGAGCAAAGAGAGACTACAGGTATGATCCACTTATGAGGATAACTCAGATAATAGCAAAAGATCCTGGCAGTAATAATGTCATGTATCAAGAATACACATATGATAAGATGGGTGATATCTTAAGTAAGAGCACAGAGCATGGAGATTACATATACTCATATGATAATCTGAGAAGGCTCATAATGGCAGACAATCCAGGAGAGAATGATGAGTATTATACCTATGATTCAGTCGGGAACAGGCTCACAGATGTAAACAGTCAGTACACATATAATGAAAACAATGAGCTGATAAGCAAAGGGAGTATTACTTATCAGTATGATGATAATGGAAACACCATTAAGATAGAGGATACCTCAGGGACAACCAAGTTCATATATGATGTTGATAACAGGTTAATAGAAGTAAAGGATGGAGATGATAATACAATAGCAGAGTATTACCATGATCCATTTGGAAGGAGGTTATGGAAAGAGGTTGATGGAGTTAGGACATACTTTGTATATGGAGATGAAGGGTTAATTGCTGAATATGATGAGTATGGTAATGAGATAAGGAGTTATGGATACAGGCCTGATTCAGGGTGGATGACAGATCCGGTATTTATGGTATTTAATGGAGAGTATTACTGGTATGAAAACGGAGTAAATGGCACCCCCTATAAGTTAATAGGGATAAATGGTCTTGTGGTGTGGTCAGGGAGGTATGGAGGATATGGCAGATGTTATGTGGGAATTCAGAGTATCAGGAATAATCTCAGGTATCCAGGCCAGTATTATGATGAAGAGACAGGGTTATACTATAACTTTCATCGTTATTATGATCCCACCACAGGTAGGTATTTAACACCTGATCCCATGAAGGATGGAATAAATCCATACATCTATGCCATGAATAATATCATTTTCATAGATCCTTATGGTTACTGTGCAGTAAAAAGAGCATGGGATTATACACGATATGAATTATTATTTGATATGTCTAACTTTTTTGCTGCATATGGAGATTTTATTACCATAGGGGGGACAAAGTGGATAAGAGGAAGGTGGAATGAAGTATTTTGGGGAGGGAATGATATTGTTGATTATGAAAGTGGATTTTATAAAGCAGGTAGGATAGCGGGATATATATGGAATCTTGGATTTGGAATTACTGGTGCTGCAAGATCTCTTGGCGGATTAGGGATAAGTGGAATAATACAGGCTCTTAAGACAGCAGGGACAGCGGGATTTATCACAGGTGGAGGAGCATTTACTTTTGAATATGCAAGGACGGGTTCCTTATCCAGGGCATTAAAAGCTGGTATCATATCAGGAATTACTTCAGCTGTAGCAGTTGGTTCAAGAGGAGCTATTTTGGGGGAATTAAAGTCTATTAAATCGGCATTGCTTACAGCAGTTACTAATGCTGAATTACAAAATATGGTAAAAGGAGAAGTTGATTATGTGGATGCCATAACTGGTGCAGTTGCTATAACTCCAGCTGGGTTAATGTTACAAAAGTTACCTTTAACAGGCATATCAGGAGGATTTGTTTTAGGAATAAATCATGCAGTGACCAATATGGGTGTTAGTGTGTATAACTATCATAAAAGGGGAGATATATAATTTTATGAAATATTACGAATATCGGAAGAAATATATATGGTTGGAACATTCTTTAGAATATATAGTGAGTTTAATTATAATATTTGGACTCCCTATATGGGGAAGTAAGATATTATATATATATGCTTTTTTATACTTTTTCCGTCATACAATAATTGAATTTATTTTAATGAGATGTCCGAAATGTAATAGGAGGTTAGGATATAAAAGGAGTGTATGTTCACATTGTAAAATTAATTTAAAAGAATATTTCCCTGAGGACTATCCTGATGATAGCTAATGAATTATAATGAAGAACTGTGAAGAACAGGGGTCGGACTTACAAAATATATTATAAGTAGTAGCTAAGACATCATCTGAAAATTATCCCTTCTGAGGTGGTATTTGGCTATATTGCAACTGCCAGATAATTTTTATTCTGTTTACTCAATATCTTCTCTTTTGCCAGCGGCAAATTTTCCAAAAATGTCTCCATAGGGGTTATATCATTACATCCTTTCTAATTTCTATCCCCCTTTTTCCCTCAGAAAGGATAGCCATGGCTACCTCCTTCTTCAGCCATTAACTGTCAGATTTAGCCTAAATTATCCGAAATATATATTATTATAGAAATTAGGCCAAAAGGCAGTTACTTTCTGGTTTTTATGGAAAATACCTATATATTTCTTTTCTGTGAAGTATTCTTACAAATGTAACTGTTTTATTTTTAATAATTAGACCGATTCGGTAATTACCTACTTTCATGCGGTAATAGGAACCTTCTGCTTTTAATTTCTTTAAGTTTTTGATGGAAATAATACTATTAGCAGTCTCTACTTCAAGGATAATTTTTTGAATCCGGCCTAAAAGGGTTTTATCCCTAACATGTGTTTTCAGGTCTCTGATAAAGCTCTTTTTAAAGATTGTTTTCATGTGCTGCTTTCCAGTATCTTGAACACTTCATCTCGGCTTACAGAGTCAGTTTCTTCTCCTTCCTGAATTGCACGGATTATGGCAAAATCTTCCATAACTTCAAGAAGTATATTACGGACCACATCTTTTTTCTCTTCCATAGCTTCAATTAATGCCTGTTTGAAGATATCCTTAAGTTTATCTTGAGAGATGTTAAAAAATTCCATTTTATAAACTCTCCTTATTGGATATTATAAAATAATTTCAATTGTATGTAAAAGGAGAATCAAAACAAGTTTCAGAGAAAATAGTCTTTTCCAATATTTACCTAATGATCCAGTTAAGTCAAGATTAGATTAAAGTCAATATATGATGGCCTTTGGACAAAATAAAACACATACAGGTATGCTGTATCCAGCATAAGGGTGGCAGGTAATCAGGAGGCAATAAGTGGATACTGCGATCCTGTGGAGGTTGTATCAGACAGCACACCGCCACCACCGCCCAGGAACCTGATGTGTGAGCTAACCCCTATGGGTATTAAGGTATGGTGGGACCCACCTGAGGGTTTAAATGAACCGGTGGAATATGTGCTATACAGGGCTGATGCCCAGGAGATAACATCAACTGATGGGTTAAGCAGCCTGATAGATGGTATAAAGGATACATGGGTGATAGATACCAAGCCATCTCCAGAGGAGCACTGCTACACTGTAACAGCAAGGGACAGTGCG
>JALVMZ010000475.1:2119-29411 GCA_027032655.1 Desulfobacteraceae bacterium | reverse complement strand
GGGTTAGTCGGCCCCTAAGCCGAGGCCGAAAGGCGTAGGTGATGGGAAACAGGTTAATATTCCTGTACCACCAGATGGCGTTTGAGCGATGGGGGGACGCAGAAGGGTAGGCCAGTCCGGTGATGGATTACCGGATTCAAGCCCGTAGGTGGAGGGAGCAGGCAAATCCGTTCCCTCGTTAACACCGAGAGGCGAGTACGAGAGACTTTGTCTCACAAAGTGGCTGATCCCATGCTGCCAAGAAAAGCCTCTAGCGAGCCATTCTGGTGACCGTACCGCAAACCGACACAGGTAGGCGGGGTGAGTATCCTAAGGCGCTCGAGAGAACCCTGGTTAAGGAACTCGGCAAATTGACACCGTAACTTCGGGAGAAGGTGTGCCTCCATGTAGGTGAAGAAACTTGCTTTCGGAGCCGAAGGAGGTCGCAGTGAAATGGGGGTGGCGACTGTTTACTAAAAACACAGGACTCTGCTAAGTCGCAAGACGAGGTATAGGGTCTGACGCCTGCCCGGTGCCGGAAGGTTAAGGGGAGGGGTGCAAGCCCTGAACCGAAGCCCCGGTAAACGGCGGCCGTAACTATAACGGTCCTAAGGTAGCGAAATTCCTTGTCGGGTAAGTTCCGACCTGCACGAATGGCGTAACGACTTCCCCACTGTCTCAACCAGGGACTCGGCGAAATTGAATTCGCTGTGAAGATGCAGCGTTCCCGCGAAAAGACGGAAAGACCCCGTGAACCTTTACTACAGCCTGACATTGGACTTTGGGCTGGTATGTGTAGGATAGGTGGGAGGCTGAGAAGCCGGGACGCCAGTTTCGGTGGAGCCGCCCTTGAAATACCACCCTTACCAGTTTAGGGTTCTAACCTGGGCCCGTTATCCGGGTCGGGGACAGTGTCAGGTGGGTAGTTTGACTGGGGCGGTCGCCTCCTAAAAGGTAACGGAGGCGCGCGAAGGTTCCCTCAGGCTGATTGGAAACCAGCCGTAGAGTGTAAAGGCATAAGGGAGCTTGACTGCGAGACCGACGGGTCGAGCAGGTACGAAAGTAGGTCTTAGTGATCCGGCGGTTCCGGATGGAAGGGCCGTCGCTCAACGGATAAAAGGTACTCCGGGGATAACAGGCTTATCGCGCCCAAGAGTTCACATCGACGGCGCGGTTTGGCACCTCGATGTCGGCTCATCGCATCCTGGGGCTGGAGAAGGTCCCAAGGGTTCGGCTGTTCGCCGATTAAAGCGGTACGTGAGCTGGGTTTAGAACGTCGTGAGACAGTTCGGTCCCTATCTTTCGCGGGCGCAGGATACTTGAGGGGAGCTGTCCCTAGTACGAGAGGACCGGGATGGACGAACCTCTGGTGGACCAGTTGTCGCGCCAGCGGCACAGCTGGGTAGCCATGTTCGGAATGGATAACCGCTGAAAGCATCTAAGCGGGAAGCCAACCCCAAGATAAGGTATCCCATCCGGCACCTAACTGTTAGCTTGAATGTTGATAAACATGATGTCTATGTTGATTATGAAGTGCAGTGCTACGATACAGTTCGAGCTAAGAGTTAGGTGCCGGACTGAAGACCCCTCGGAGACTACGAGGTTGATAGGCCGGATGTGTAAGTGCGGTAACGCACTGAGCTAACCGGTACTAATAGGTCGTGAGGCTTGGTCATACTTTAAATTAGCTTCTGAAAGAGTATCCCTGTATTTAATTAAAATATTGTAAGTTTTTTCGGTGGCCATAGCGAGGAGGAAACACCCGTTCCCATTCCGAACACGGAAGTTAAGCTCCTCAGCGCCGATGGTACTGCGCGGGGGGCCGCGTGGGAGAGTAGGTCGCCGCCGAAAATCTATTAAAGCCCCTCAGTAATATCTGAGGGGCTTTTAGTTTTCTTTCTGGCACAGGAGCAAATGAAAAACTGGCAAACTTACATGATAAGTTTATTTTTTTATAACTATTTTACCAAGTATTCTACCGATAAGATCTTTTATTTTATCAATGATGGAAGGGTTTTTGAATGTGATTTTACATTCTGCTGTTATATCTGATTCCATACTTATGGCTTTGGCTGTATAGGTGCCTTCCGGGATTGGAGGGCCTGTTACTATGATAATGTTTTCCAGTTTTTCATTTGAGCCCAATTTAGCCCTCAATATGTCATTTACCTTGGCAAGGGTTCCAACCTTGGCCAGAAATGAGCCCTTGGAATCTACCACCGCATCTGCAATGGGGATATCAATGGTTTTATCACCTGTGTTTACATCTAAGAGTTTGATAAATACAGAGTCATTTGGTTTGAAGCCTTTGCCTTTAAATATGATAGGGGTCTTTGTAAGAGTAGCCACCCCGAGTCTTATTGTTTGGGGTGTTACAATCAACTGAGGTCCCCTAATGGATGGATCAAATTTTTGTTCATTATGGAAACATCCTGTGATACTGAGAGATGATATAATGATGAAGAGCAATAAAAATAAGATTTTGTTATTGAGAATTTTCATTATTGATTCCTCCTCGTATAATAGAGATTTTAATTTCTTCTATAATAGGGAATTAAATCTATTTCAATATTATAATTTAAACTCTACTGGAGATATGGGAGATGATAAAGGACATTAGTAAAATAAGAAATATAGGAATAAGCGCACATATAGACTCTGGCAAAACAACTCTTACTGAGCGGATTCTCTATTACACAAGAAGAATACATAGAATACATGAGGTAAAAGGAAAAGATGGTGTTGGTGCAAAGATGGATTCCATGGAACTTGAAAAGGAAAGAGGAATAACCATCAGATCTGCTGCAACCCATTGTATCTGGAAAGGGCATTTTATCAACATTATAGATACACCAGGACATGTGGACTTTACCATAGAGGTGGAAAGGGCACTAAAGGTTCTGGATGGCTCAATTATGGTCCTTTGTGCAGTGGCAGGAGTTCAGAGTCAGACCTTTACGGTTGACCGTCAGATGAATCGTTATGAAGTTCCAAGGATCGCCTTTATTAATAAGTGTGACAGGGCTGGCGCAAATCCACTTAAGGTTGTTGACCAGTTAAAGGATAAGCTGGGCCACAATCCTGTAATGATGCAGATTCCCATTGGAATGGGAGCAGATTTCAGGGGGGTAATAGATCTTGTTAAGATGAAGGCCTTATATTTTGATGGTGAATTTGGAGAAGAAATAAGAGTTGAAGATATTCCTGAAGAGTTTGGCAAGCTGGCAATTAAAAAAAGAGAAGAACTCCTTGATTCAGCCACCATGTTTTCAGATGAGTTAATGGAAGCCGTGTTTGAAGATAAAGTAACTGAAGAATTGATATTTGATGCCATCCGAAGAGGAACACTGTCCCGGGAGATAACCCCGGTATTTATTGGCTCTGCTTATAAAAATAAGGGAGTTCAGCCCCTCCTTGACGGGGTAGGTTATTATCTTCCGTCTCCAATGGATATTTCAGTGGCTGCAATGAGTATTGATGAACCACAGAAAGAGATACACCTTTCTTCTGATCCTGTAGCTCCGCTGGTGCTACAGGCATTTAAGCTGGAGATCACTCCCTATGGGCAGTTGACTTATATAAGGATATATCAGGGGACATTATCCAAGGGAGACACCATAATAAATACCAGATCAAAAAAGAAGGTTCGGGTGGGTCGTCTTGTGCGAATGCATGCTGATGAAATGGAAGAAATAGCCTCAGCATGTGCAGGAGATATTGTGGCCTTATTTGGAGTTGATTGTTATTCAGGAGATACTTTTACTGATGGAAGACTGAGCGTTTCCATGTCTTCAATGTTTGTGCCAGAGCCTGTCGTATCAATAATGCTCTTACCCGAGGATTCACAGTCAAATGTAAGAATGTCCAAAGCAATAGAGAGATTTATGAAAGAGGACCCAACCTTCAGGTCATATGTGGATGAGGATACCGGGCAGACAATTATATCTGGTATGGGTGAACTGCATCTTGATATATATGTGGAAAGAATGAAGAGGGAATTTGGTGCAGAAGTAAAAACAGGTATTCCTGAAGTGGCCTATCGTGAGGCTATTACACAAAGAGCTGAATTTGATTACACTCATAAAAAACAGACCGGGGGTGCAGGTCAATACGGAAGGATAGCAGGTTTTATTGAGCCAGGGATTGATGGTGGCTATGAATTTATAAATCAGGTAAAAGGAGGAGCAGTTCCATCCGAGTTTATACCCGCAGTGGATAAGGGGTTTCAGACATGCCTTAAGAAGGGATTGTTAATTGGCTGTCCGGTTGTTGGTATGAGAGTTACCCTGATTGATGGGAAATCCCATCCCGTGGATTCATCTGAAATGGCATTTATGATGGCAGCGATAGGAGCATTTAAACAGGCCTATTTCAAAGCAAGGCCCGTTATCCTGGAGCCAATCATGAGGGTCTCGGTGGAGGCACCATCAGAGTTTCAAGGGAATGTGATGGGATCTCTCAACCAACGAAGGGGTATTATTACAAGTGCTGTGGATGATGGTTCGTTTACCATTATTGAGGCTGAAGTCCCTTTAAGGGAGATGTTTGGATATGCAACCACTCTCAGGTCAATTACACAGGGGAAAGGGCAATTTACAATGGAGTTTTCAAGGTATGGAAATGTCCCTGAGTCCATATCTGATGAATTGAAGAAAAGATATAATGAAAAAGAAAGGGGGAAAAGGTGAAAAATATATTCAGAGACTCAGCTCCCATAAGATTGCTTGAATCTACTCAAAAGGGAGAACTGGGAAGAGGTAATTTAGGGGTTATCATCTCAAGGGCAGGTATTGGTAAGACTGCATGTCTTGTTCACATTGCACTTTATGGTATCTTCATGGGAGATAGGATCGTTCATATTGCATTTGATGATATGCCTGATAAGGTAAGTGCATTCTATCAATCCGTTTTTAATGATATTGCAAAAGATGGAGAATTATCAGACCATAGTAAGTATATAAAGGTCATGGAAACGAACAGGTTAATAATATCTATTCAGGGTGATAAGCATATCTTTGAGAGGGTTGAGAAATCTCTGTTAAATATAACAGAGCATGGAAGATTTAATCCTGATAGGATATTTATAGATGACCTTAATTTTGAAAAGGCAGATGAGAATTTTTTTAAAAGATTCAAAGAACTTTCAGAGAGTTTAAATGCTGAGACATGGTTTACCGCTTTATCCCATAGACATATTAAGGAGCGAAATAAAAGAGGAATTCCCTATCCATGCAACAATATAGATGATATTTTTTCTATAATCATGGAAATGGAGCCTGAAAAATCGGGTATTTACCTTAAATTATTGAAAGACCATAATAGGGAATCAATAAGAGATATAAAGGTAAAATTATAAGGGAAAGGTTTTGATACCTGATCCCCCTATATCTTTTTCTTTTTCTTCTTTTTGGGCCTCTTTTTACCATAAGTGCCTCTAAAAAGCTTTCCCCTCCTTGTTCTTCTATCGCCTTTTCCCATTCGATAACCTCCTTTAAATGATACAATTGGTATATAAATCCTGTTTTTGTCATTGTCAACCTTAGTTATATTTATATTAGCATTAGCATGAAGAATATATTTGACAAAGAGACAATATTATTCATGAAATAATTGTTAAGGCAAGCGGTAGTGATCATCTCCTTGAATTATGTAAATTACTCAGGAGACATATGCTGAGATAAAGGATTAAGGCAATGAATAATTATGAGGGGATATTAAGAAGCGTTGAGGGTCATAAAAGGATTTTCCAGGCTTTAAATAATAAAAGTGAAATAGGATTTGAAAGGGCAATAGTAGAGCATCTGTAAATGGCAAAAAGAGATATCCAGAGGTTTGCTTTTAAACAATAGGGGGATTAGTATGGAGTGCTTAAAAAGGGCTTTAGAATCTGTAATTCCTAAGGATAGGGTAAGCTTTGAAGAGATTGATCTTCTGGCATATGGGGCTGATTCTGCCATTCCTCCAGGTTCATCCACAAGACCCATCGCAGTGGTCATGCCAAAGAGTAGAGAAGAGGTATTACATATTCTTCAGATAGCGGACAGGATGAGGATACCAATTACTCCTCTTTCAAGGGGATCAAATATTGCCGGAAGCGCAGTCCCGATTCAGGGGGGAATAGTAATGGATTTAAGATTGATGGACAGGATTATAGAGATTAATGAAGATGGTGCATATGCGGTTATAGAGCCAGGAGTTACTTTCCATAGGTTCTCACAGGAGTTAATAAAAAAGGGATTTTTCTGTCATCTTCCAACTGCATCTGGAGGAAGTAGTCCGCTGGCAAATTATCTCATGAGACCTTCGGGTAACCATACAGCAAAGTGGGATCCTGATCCAGTATTATCCTTAGAAGTGGTAACGCCTGGACGAGGTATTATAAGAACCGGCTCAGGAGCATTTAATGAAGATCTGTGGCAGGCGCGCTATCATTGTATCCCTGATCTAACAGGTCTTTTTGCCTGTTCTTATGGCACACTTGGAGTGGTTACAAAGGCCTCAGTTAAGATATTTAAAAGAGGAGAGGAAGAAAGACTTCTCCTTATAGCATTTGATAGTCTTGCACCTGCCATTGAGTATATGAAAAGGATAATAAGGGGAAATATTGCAGAGAGTGTTACATTCTGGACATGGGGCTGGAACATGTTCCATGAAATGATGGTATCCAAAGATGAACAGATGCCTGGTGAGATGTTAAAGGAGGATCAGATGAATCCTCCTGATGGAATACCTTTTGGTATAGCATCTGCAAGATTGAATGGATACAGGGAAGTGGTGAATGCCCAGGAGGAGGTAGCAATCAGGATAGCAAGGGAGTTGGGCGGGAAATACTTAGAGAATGAAATTGCAAAGGCTAAGTTTCCTGGATGTTATCAATATCTGGAATCTTACTTTGTTAAAGGCATTCATCCAAAACCAGGAGAGGAGTCTCAGATAAGAGCAGGGCTTCATCTTCCAGGATGCCTTATCAGTGCTGAGCCAGAGAAGATTATTGAAATAGAGAGATATATGTGGTCGCTTGCAAAAAAAGAATTCAAACCACCGTATTTTTACAGAGTTCTACCATATTCTCATGCAAGGGAGTTCTTCTTTGCATTCGTGGTTTATGTAACTGGGACGCTCAGTGAGAATAGAGAATATATCATGAAATTAAGGAAAATATACGGGAAACTTTACAGAGAGTTACTTTACAAATTTGGAGCGGTAATGTTCAGATATAGAAAGGATCCTGGATTCTTCGCTCTAACAGGTAATTATGCTCAATTCCTTCGGGAGATAAAGGGTATTATTGACCCCAATAATATTATGAATCCAGGGATGCTACTTTTTTAGGAGGTCAAATAATGTCTGATTTTAAACTTCCAGAATCCATATATACAGCCATTCACAAGTGTATCAGGTGTGGGCAATGTGCATATGGAAACGAAGAGATCATGTTTCAAAATCTATGTCCGCTCAGATTAAAAGGGGAGTTTTTTACTAATTGTGCCGGGGGTATATTTCAGATTTCAAGGACAATCCATGAGGAAAGATTTGAACCATCGGAAGATTTGAGAGACCTTTTATACTCATGCACTGCATGTGGAGTATGTGAGCTTAATTGTTCCGCAATAAGTGATCATATTGAAATAATAAATCTTGTAAAAGATATAATAAATAAAAAAGGCATTAAAAATCTTAAAGGTCATAATGAAGTTATATCCAGCATGGAGAGGAATTACTGCCCCTATTCGGGAAGAATTGGTGAGCGATCTGAATGGTTATCTGACAGGGCAAGGAAAAACATCTCTAAAAGGCCAGAAGTCTTTTATTTTTCAGGATGTGTTTCATCTTATAGGGAGACAGATATATCAATTTCTATGGTTAATATATTTCAAAAGTTAGATATTCCATATTCTATAAGTGAGGATGAGTGGTGCTGTGGTGCCCCACTGTTTTATCTGGGAAGGGAAAAAGATGCTCATAGATTTGCACTTCACAATCTTGACATAATAAGTGCCAGCGGAGCGGGGAGTGTTGTTTTTACCTGTCCCACCTGCAGTATGATTTTTAAAAAGTATTATGGTAAATGGACAGGAAAAGAATTGCCCTTTAGAGTTCTTCATGTAAGTGAATTTCTTGAAGAATTCTTAGAGAAAGGGCTTTTTAATATGAAGCTTCCTGACGAACTGAGGGTGATCTATCATGACCCCTGTCATCTGGGCAGAGGGCAGGGAATATATGATGCACCAAGAAAGGTCTTAAACGGTATTGAGGGACTTCATGTTCATGAATTCAAATACTCGAAGGAAAATAGTTTCTGTTGTGGGGGTGGGGGGCTTTTACCTGCAGGAAATCCTGAATTTTCAGACTTTATCTCAAAAAAAAGGATAGAACAGATAGGGGATAAAGACATATCCGCTATTGTATCATCATGTCCTGGATGTAAGGAGAATCTAAAGATAGCTCTCAAAAAAGCCCACAAGATGATCAGTGCCATTGATTTAACAGAATTGGTGTATAGAAGCTTTTATTAAAAAGTGATAAGAGAGGGGTCGTAGTCTTCCACATTTTCAAATCCCAGGAGATTCAGTATGGTCCCTGCCACATTTGAAAGTCCGGGTTTTTCTATTTCAACCATACGGTATTCACCACTGTATCCAGGGTCAAAGATTACAAAAGGGACCGGATTTAGGGTATGACTCGTCTTGGGTTGCTTGTTTCCATTCTTATCAATACTGAACATCTCATCCACATTTCCATGATCTGCCGTGATAATTGCAATTCCATCCATTTCCTCAATCACTGAGATTAATTCCCCCACACATCTATCCACCGTTTCGACCGCTCTTATTGCTGCTTCCATAACACCTGTGTGTCCAACCATGTCTCCATTGGCAAAGTTCAATCTTCCAAATCTATATTTGCCTGTTTTTAAAAGTTTGATGACTTTATCTTTTATCTCAAATGCCTTCATCTGGGGAGCCTTATCAAATCTTATTCTATCCGAAGGGATCTCAATATATTTCTCAACAGAGGGGTCAATGTAGCCTGATCTATTACCATTCCAGAAATATGTGACATGACCGAACTTCTGGGTCTCTGATATGGCAAACATGGTAACCTTCTCGGCGCACAGATACTCACTGACAGTCCTATCAATGGCTGGAGGATAAACTAAGTAATTGGGTGGGATATGGGTATCTCCGTCGTATTCCATCATGCCCGCATAAAGAATATCAGGCAGCGGTCCACGGTCAAATTCATTGAAGTCCTTTTCTGTAAATGCTCTTGATATTTCAATTGCCCTGTCACCTCTGAAATTGAAAAATATTACTGAGTCTCCATCAACAATCCTCCCCACAGGGTTTCCTGTATCATCTACGATTACAAATGGGTCCAGATATTGGTCAGTAATGGCTGGATCTTCATTATAGAATGTTCTTATGGCTTCTTCCGCACTTCTAAAATATCTTCCTATACCTAATACATGGGCATCCCATCCCCTCTTCACTATGTTCCAGTCAGCATTGTATCTATCCATTGTGACCTTCATCCTTCCACCACCAGAGGCTATCCTATAATCAAAGGAATTCAGTTCTGATATCTGCCTAAGCTTCTCTTCTGTTGGTATTACATAATTGAGGGCAGATCTTTCAGGAACATCTCTGCCATCCAGCAGTGCATGGACTCTAACTCTTTTAAGAGACAATTCCCTGCATTTATCAATTAATTTAAACAGATGGTCTATGTGTGAGTGAACATTTCCATCAGAAAGAAGCCCTATGAAATGAAGGGTTCCCCCATTTTTTGATCTTGTAACAATCTTTTTCCAGATGTCAGTTTCAAATATCCTGCCTGATTCTATTGCTTCATTTACAAGCCTTGCCCCCTGTGCAAATACCCTTCCAGCACCCAGTGCATTGTGACCCACTTCACTGTTTCCCATGTCTTTATCAGTTGGCAATCCAACGGCAGTTCCGTGGGCCTGTAATTTTGTAAAAAATTGGGATTTGTATAGTCTGTCTAAGGTTGGAGTTTTTGCAATGTAAACAGCGTTTCTTTCATCCTGTGGACCAAGTCCTATACCATCCATAATAATTAATAATAATGGTCCTTTTCTTCCCCGAAAATTAGGGATTCTTTTTAATTGTAATTTCATTTTTTCACCTTACTTCAAGGAGGATACGAAAACCAGTGGTATGAAATCTACTTGCAGGGTGTGCATATGCACGGTTGGCAGATCTACATGAATAGCCCCATTTGAACCAGCTCCCCCCTCTTCGAACCTTCATATTTCCTTTATCTGGTCCCCTGGGGTCAACCACTGTGCCGTCTGGATAAGGACCATACCAGTCCTGACACCACTCCCAGACATTTCCATGCATATCATACAGTCCCCATTTGTTTGGAGCGTAGCTTTTAACAGGTGCAGGTCCATCAGGATCAATCCCTCTGGATTCAAGATATTCTTTGCATGTTTCAGTGCCACCATATCTGGCCCTTGTGCAGTCTATTTCTTCCCCCCAGCTAAAGGGAGTGCGGGTTCCTGCTCTACATGCATATTCCCATTCTGCCTCAGTGGGTAGTCTATAAAATCCTTCATTTAGTCTATTCAATTTCTTTATAAACTTAATGCAATCATACCATGATACCCTTGTAACAGGCAGGTTGCCACTGCCCCATCTTCTTCCAAAGAGTCTCTTCCCCATCAAACTTCGCCATTGCTTGAGCGTAACCTCTGTGCTCTGTAAATAAAAGGGTTTTGTTATTATTACCTGATGTAGTTTCTCACTCGAATCCCTGTGAGGCTCGTCAGAGGGACTGCCCATCATAAATCTGCCTGCTGGCACCAGGACAAATTCCATTCCCAGGGAGTTTTTGATTACCTTTTCCATACAGGATGACTTTACTGGATAAATTATCACAACAGAAAAGCAGAAGATCATGATGATGGACAAGATTATGTTTTTCATGTTCTCTCCTTTGCCAGAAATCCACTTTTATAAAATATTTTAAATTAATTCTCCGGTCAAGAAAATAACCTTAAAAGTTTATTTATGCCAGTTCATTAAGATAGATGATTAATTACAGGCAGGATGATTCTAAATGTTGTCCCATGTCCAACCCTACTGCTAACCTCTATTGTGCCTCCATGGTCCTGAATATTCTGGTAAGCAATAAATAATCCAAGTCCAGTGCCCTTTCTCAGGTCTCCGTGGTTTTTGGTGCTGAAAAACGGATCAAATATCTTATCTATATTTTCTAGGGGGATCCCGGGACCATTATCAGATATCTCGATCAGTATCTGTTCATCCATGCCATTATCAGATATCTTCATTGTTTTTATTTCAATCTTTCCTCCTTGAGGTATAAAATCCACTCCATTAGCAAGAAGATTTAGGATTGCCTGTTTTAATTTGTCGCTGTCCATTCGGATATATCCAATACTTGGATCAAAATTTCGAACAATCTCAATGTCTTTTGATTTATATTGAGGAGTGATTAAGAGTATCATTTTATCAATCAAAGCGTGGATATCTCCTAATATAAAGTTAGATTCTTTATTTCGAACTAAATTCAAGAGCTCTTCAATTAGATTATTTATTCTGGATACTTCCTCCATGGCGATTTTATAAAATTGATCCCTGTATTCAGGGTCATTGTATTTGGTTGGGAGTAACTGAATGAATGTTGCAATAGCAGTCATCGGATTTTTTATCTCATGTGCCAATTTCGCAGATAGGGTCCCAAGAAATGAAAACCTTTCCGATCTGCTTAATAAAACCTGAGATTTTTTCAACTCAAACATCTGTTGCTTTAGTTTCATATATAATTTCGCATTTTCAATGCCAGCCCCTATCTGGGATGCAAAAAGATCTATTATGTCTTTTGTCTGCTTAACGGCTTCTTTGGAATCTTCAATCTCTGCAATTATAATACCAATAACTCTTCCTCTCGTAATCAAAGGTGTTACATAGATAGGTTTTAAACAGTCAGAATCCATTGTATTATTTATTATCTTTTTACATAACTCAACATCCTTGATATATTGAGATTCTCTTGAACGAATAATTCTAATTAAAATATTTTCATCATCATCTATATCAATTTTATAATTCTTTAAATCCTCCGGAATGCCATACTTGAAACCTATTCCATAGATAAATTCAAGTTTTCTATTTTCATGGTTTATGGTCATAATTATTGCATGATTAATATGGCATTTTTTAATGATTCTATTCATTGTGACATTAAGAAGTTTTTCAATGTTAAGTTCTGAAACTATATCTTTCCCAGTTTCATGAATAATCTCCAATTGAGTTATCTTTTTTTTAAGGGATAAATTAAGACGATGGATTTTGTTATATTGTCTCTGAAGATGCTTTTTCTCTGTTTCGATTCTCTCAATGAAGTCAATCAGAGTTGAGCCACAGTTGAAAAATCTGGAAAGAATACGATAAATTATACCTGAATGGGGCAGATTTAAAATATATTCACAATAGGGGGCTCCTTCAAAAAAGCAACTTTTTTCATCCACTATCACAGGTATTCCATCCCATAATAGGGGGAAAAAGGTTAAAATGCCCTGATAGAATAGACATATATCCTTTGAAAAATCATCTTTTAAGCTGTATTTTAAGTGAATAATAGTGTGGGATCTATTTTGTTGTGATATGTTAATATCACAACATCTATTCCATTTATCGTTCAGTCTCTTGATTTTTGTAATTGCATTTGATAGGGGGAATAATCTTTTAAATCTATTTTTATACAGCCCAAAAAAGTCTCTTTGAACAGCGTATTTTGCAACTTTAAATGCAATCATTGGATCATTCAGTAGTGCTCTTGCCCTCTTATATAGAAATGTGCTCAATGAGGCAGGAATCCAGTTATTGATGTTCATCAAAAAGGAAACGGGATCATCCATTTTTTCAATTAAGGGATGAAGTCCATTAAATAGAGAGGATAACTCAATTGACTCATAAGAGTTAATATATTCAATTAGCGCTCTGGTATTAACACATCTTATCTGTGGTTTTAATTCATTGATATAATTCATAATTTAAGATAAATTTATTTAAGATTATTGTTTATTTCAAATAAAAAATAAAACGAGTAATAATGATTTAATTGTTTATCAGGTGCGAAAAAATATCATAATAAAATTCCACCGTAAAGTGTAAAAATTGATTGAAATAATTTGACTGTTTTGAAATAAAAAGAGAAAAGGTTCTTATAGTATTGAGGTCTATCTATGGATAAGCAGATTAAAAAAGGGAAAATACTTATTGTCGATGATGAAAGGTCAGTAAGGGAATCATTCAGGATTATGCTCAAAGATGATTATGAAATACTTTTAGCAGATAGTGGTAAATCGGCTAAAAAGATAATTCATGGATATGAGGTGGATTTAGTTATCCTTGATATAAGATTACCGGATATAAGTGGCATAGATTTGCTTAAAGAGATTAAATCAATAAATCCTGATATAGAGGTTATAATGGTTACAGCTGTAAATGAGGTCCAATCAGCCGTAAAATGCATTAAACTTGGTGCATATGAGTATATAGTGAAGCCATTTATAGTAGAAGACATGCTAAATATAATATCACGAGCAATTGAAAGGAGAAATCTTGTTCAGAAGGTGTCATATCTTGAAGAAAAATTGAAGAAACAGGAAGCTGAACAGTTTGATCAGATAATAGGTGAAGATTTAAAGATGAAGGAGATATTCAATTATGTATCTGTTATTTCAAGAAGCGATGGACCTGTTCTGATACAGGGAGAGAGTGGAACAGGAAAAGAATTGATTGCAAAGGCAATTCACAGGCAGGGCTCAAGAAAAGATAAACCTTTTGTCATTATTAATTGTGCAACAATTCCTCCCACATTGTTAGAAAGCGAATTGTTTGGATATGAAAAAGGGGCATTCACTGATGCAAAGAGAAGTGTTAAGGGAAAGCTGGAGATTGCAAATAAAGGAACTGTATTTCTGGATGATATTGACTGCCTTTCTATTAATATGCAGGCAAAGCTGTTAAGAGTTCTTCAAGAAAAGGAGATTCAGAGAATAGGGAGTAATAAGACAATTAAGCTTGATGTTCGCTTTATTGCCTCCACAAACAAAGAATTAGAAGAATTGATAAATAAGGGCCTTTTCAGGGAAGACCTTTATTATAGATTAAACATGTTTCCCATAAGAATGCCCCCCTTAAGGGAAAGAAAAGGTGATATACCTCTTCTTGTAAACAGCTTTTTACATAGATATGCCAGCAGAAATGGCGAAAAGGTGAAAGATATTTCCAAACATGCAATGGAGTATCTTATAAATTATGATTGGCCAGGGAATGTAAGAGAGCTTGAGAATTTTATTGAAAGGTTATGCACAATAATAGATGGCCCTGTAATACATGTAAGAGACCTAATATCTTCAGGGATAGGTTTGACAAATAGAAGGAACATGAACCTGAAAGAGGCTATTGACGCCTTTGAAAGAAGATATATTAAAGATGTGCTGGACAGTGTTAATTGGAATAAAAAAAGAGCTGCCTCAATCCTTGGAATCCACAGAAATACCCTCTTAAACAAAATGAATTATCATGGTATCAAATAATTTAATTAAGCAATTTTACAATAGATTTTTGGGATTTATATTTTCATTTTATAATAAGCCAACCTGATTCCCCTAATTTACCTGCAAACAGGGATGGAACAAGTATCATATTTCAGGAGGAAGGAGCACCATTCCTTTAAAGATTTTTTCTGAATGAGATTGAAACCTGAGGAGAGAAAAGGATTAATAATAGAAGCGCATTGTTTTATCCCGAAACCTGATATTATAATTCTTCCATCTGGACGGATATGTTTTAAAAAGATATTTGGAGCCTTAAGGAGCGCAGATGGGACAAGGTTGGCTATTATGAGGTCAAAATCCCCACATAATTGATTCCAGGAGCCTTCAACAATCTCAATCCTGTCACCCAAGTCATTGTATTGAACATTTTTCTTTACAGTTATAAAAGAATTATGATCCATTTCAATTCCAACGGCACATTTAGCCCCCAGTTTTATTGATGCAATTGCAAGTATGCCTGTTCCACATCCAAAATCCAGCACTCTCTTTCCCTTAAGCCAGTTATTATTTTCTCTATTATTAATTGCCGATAGGCCTTCAAGCTGCTCTAAACACAATATGGTTGAAGGATGATTCCCTGAGCCAAAGGCGTTATGGCTATCAATTATTATCTCCGTAATCCCATTTTCATAAAAATAGTTGAACCCTGGTGGGATTATTCTGATGGCCCTGGTGGGCCTTAATGGCGATTTATGTCCATGACCAATCTCTGGCTCTGAATATGAGAGATTTCTTACCCTTATTTCAGGTTCAAAATCCGGGAATTTTCCTTTAAGTTCATTCAGTATATATGATAGGGCTGAAAGTGCGTCATTCAATGATTCCTCTTTTGTATAAATGGAAAGCACCGAATTTTGATCTGTATCATTAAGATTTTTAAAACAGAGGTCATTTATTATAGATCTTTTAAACATGCACTGGATTAATGATAAAGGTTCCTTTTTGCCACTGATTCTTATTTCAAATTCCATTTTAAGCTCCACCAATATTTAGTATTGAACAGGATTGGAGTTTTATTATAGATATTTATTATTATATCTATCATAAAAGGTGAGTAAAAATGAAGATTGCAATAAGTGGAAAAGGAGGGGTAGGAAAGACAACTTTTGCCTCTTTTCTTATAAAGGCATTATCAGAGAGAGGCTTGAAGGTGCTTGCAATTGATGCTGATCCTGATGCAAATCTTGCCCAGGCACTTGGTATTGGGAAAGATAAGGAGATTACTCCCATCTCAAAAATGAAGGAGCTCATCGAGGAGAGGACGGAGACAAAACTTGGAACCATGGGAGGGTTTTTTAAACTAAATCCCAAGGTTGATGATCTGCCTGAAAAGCTCTCCATTAGAGTGGATAACATTAAACTGATGGTCCTGGGTGGGGTCAAGAAGGGGGGGGCAGGTTGTATATGTCCTGAGAGCACATTGCTTAAGAATCTATTGCGACATGTTGTGCTTGCAAGGAATGAGACAGTGGTGGTTGATATGGAGGCAGGGCTTGAACATCTGAGCAGGGGCACAGCTTCAGGTGTGGATAAAATGGTTATTGTGGTGGAGCCTGGCACAAGGAGCATCGAAACTGCATATCAGATAAGGTCAATGGCAAATGACCTTGGAATCAGGAACATATTAGTGGTTGGCAACAAAGTTCGAAATATAAATGATGAGGAATTTATAAGCTCAAAAATGAAAGATTTTGAGATTCTTGGTTTTATTCCCATGAGTTCAGGTATTCTGGATGCAGACCTTGAGGGTGAACCTCCCTTTGAAAAGGATAAAGGGAGTTTAAAAATAGTGCGTGATATGATAGATAAAATACTAACATAAAGGAAAGGAGCGAGATATTATGGAAAAGAGGATAATTAATTTTAATCCAGGACCTGCTGCACTTCCTCTTCCTGTGCTTGAACAGATAAGGGATGAGTTTTTAAACTATAAAGGCACAGGCATGTCTATTATTGAGACCAGTCATAGGTCAAGGGAATTTGAAAATGTCCTGAATGATGCCATTGAAAGAACAAAGAGACTCCTTGGTCTGGGAGAAGACTTCCATGTGCTTTTTATTCAGGGGGGAGCAAGCCTTCAGTTCTGTATGATCCCAATGAATCTTGCAATTGAAGGCAGACCCGTTGATTACATCAATACAGGCACATGGTCAACAAAGGCGATTAAAGAGGCGGAGATTCAGAAAAAGGATGTGAGGGTGATTGCCTCATCAGAGGATGAGAATTTCTCTTACATCCCTAAGAATTTTACAGTGGATGAGGATGCTTCATATCTCCACTTCACCTCAAATAATACTATTAAAGGAACTCAGTGGTCAAAGTTTCCTGAAGCAGGAGATGTGCCACTGGTATGTGATATGTCATCCGACATCATGAGCAGGCCATTTAATCCAGAACCCTTTGGTCTCATATATGCTGGTGCCCAAAAGAATATCGGTCCTTCGGGCAGTGCCCTTGTAATAATCAGAAAGGATATGCTTGAGAGGGTCCCAAAGGATTTACCCACAATGTTAAAATATACCACATATGTGGATAAGAACTCCCTTTTTAATACTCCCGCATGCTTTGTTATATATGTTATAAGTCTGGTTTTGAAGTGGCTGGAGGAGTCCATCGGAGGTCTGGAGCAGATGGAGAAGATAAACAGGGAGAAGGCAAAGCTGATTTATGATTATATTGATAGCACGGAATTTTATAGGGGCACAGCAAGAAAAGACAGCAGATCAATGATGAATATTACCTTTAGACTCCCAAGTGAGGAGATAGAGAAGAGATTTGTGGAAGAGGCACTCAAGGAGGGCTTAGGGGGGCTTAAAGGTCACAGGTCAGTTGGTGGCTGTAGGGCATCAATATATAATGCAATTGGTGTTGATGAGGTAAAGACCCTTGTTGAATTTATGGCCGAATTTGAAAGACGTGCAGGATAACAAAAGAGGGGTGATTCTCATTGAAAAGGGAATATATATCCCATATCTTCTCTTCAAAGCCTTTTGGGAAAAGGGTTACCATTGCTGGATGGGTGAGAACAAGGAGGGACTCAAAGGCAGGATTCTCATTTATTGAATTAAATGATGGCTCATGTCTTAAAAATATTCAGATAATTGTAGATAGAGGACTTTCCAATTATGAAACTGAGATATTAAAATTGTCCCCCGGAGCCTCAATCGTTGTTAGAGGAGAAGTGGTGAAATCTCCGGGAAAGGGGCAGGAGCTTGAACTTCGGGCAGATGAGGTCAAGATACTGGGATGGTCTGATCCCAGCAAGTATCCACTTCAAAAGAAAAGACATTCCTTTGAATTCCTCAGAACCATTGCACACCTCAGACCCAGGACCAATACATTTGGGGCGGTGGCAAGGGTAAGGAATAGACTCAGTATTGCCATTCATTCTTTTTTCCAGAAAAGGGGTTTTATTTACATACACACTCCCATACTTACTGGGAGTGACTGTGAAGGAGCTGGACAGTTATTCAGAGTAACCAGTTTTGACCTCGATAATCTACCTGTAAAAGATAAAAAGGTGGATTATTCAAAGGACTTTTTTGGAGTCCCCGCAAATCTAACAGTGAGCGGACAACTGGAAGCCGAGGTCTATGCCCTTGCCATGGGAAATGTTTACACCTTTGGACCCACATTCAGGGCTGAAAATTCAAATACAGCGAGGCACCTGGCAGAATTCTGGATGGTTGAACCAGAAATGGCATTTTGCGAACTTGATGAGGATGTCTCCATTGCAACAGAATTTCTGAAATATCTAATAGAGGATGTCCTTACCAATTGCATGGATGATTTAAGCTTCTTTAATAAATTTATTAAACCAGGATTGATTAATGAATTGGAGGAGATTGCAAAAGGCCATTTTAAGATAGTAAGTTATACAGAGGCTGTTGAGATACTCTCTCGCTCAGGGGAACAATTTCAATTTCCTGTCAAATGGGGTAATGACCTCCAATCAGAGCATGAAAGATATCTCTGTGAAAGGGCATTTAATTGTCCTGTTGTGGTTTATGATTATCCCAGGGAGATAAAGCCATTTTATATGAAGTTGAACAGTGATGGAAAGACAGTGAGAGCAATGGATATTCTCTTTAAGGGGGTAGGGGAGGTGATAGGTGGAAGCGAAAGGGAAGATGATTATGATGTCCTGCTTGAGAGAATAAAGGAAACAGGCCTTAATCCTGACAATTACTGGTGGTATCTGGATCTGAGGCGATTTGGCTCTGCTCCCCATTCAGGATTTGGTCTTGGTTTTGATAGATTTGTTCAGTTTGTAACCGGAATGAATAATATAAGAGATGTAATACCTTTTCCAAGGACTCCCGGAAATATAAATTTTTAAAAAAAGGGGTTAAAATTATGAATAAGTCAACAGAGGATACCACAGATAAAAAGGCGAAAAAGATTAAAAAGGGGAAGCTATTTCTTTTTGTTATTGTAGTATTATTGATATTTTGCATTATCGTTATGATAATAAATTCCAGAAAGCCAGCCCCTTTAAAGCTGACCAATGTAAATCAAAAGATAAAAGGAGCGTATTTCGTAAGAGTGAATCAGGCCCTTATAAAGCAGATGTATGAGAACTGGCTGCCTAATGATATTTTCTGGCCAACAGTATTTCTTGATAATATGCCGAATTTTCAAATAGGTGAACTCGAGGTGGTAAGATATAATGTAAGGGTCCTGAGGGATAATCTTTCAAGGCTCAGGACCACGGATAAACTGGACCCTTATGTGGATAAGGCATTTACCGCCCTTTCCAATGATCCCTATAAATGGTGGTTCCCTTCGGCTGAGAGCAAATGGAAGCTGGCATATGCCAAGCTTGATGAATATTATAGTAATCTTCTGGTAGGTGATTCCCATTTTTATCCCCGTGCCGATAATCTGGTGGAACTCCTATCCCAGTATGCATCATTAATGGGCGGAGTAAATA
Organism: Desulfobacteraceae bacterium; assembly: GCA_027032655.1. Taxonomy (GTDB): domain Bacteria; phylum Desulfobacterota; class DSM-4660; order Desulfatiglandales; family JALVMZ01; genus JALVMZ01. The sequence continues at coordinate 9,882 of JALVMZ010000475.1, read as the reverse complement.
CCAGACTGGTATATGCGCCGGGTGATGTCAAAAGGGTGCTATCCATAGAAAAAGGAACAGAAAAGGGTGCACCTTTTCCCAGGAAGATTGAAGTGCATATACCATGGCACAAAGTGGATGATAACTTTTATTATGCACAGGGTGTAGCCTATGCACTTCTCGAGTCCTTCAAGGCAATAAGGAAGGATTTTATCGATGTCCTGACTGATAAAAATTCTGTTCCTTTAGTTGATAAGATTATAGAGGATCTCAAACGATGTAATTTTGAACCTCTGATAGTATTTAATGGAGATCCTGACAGCATATTTGCAAATCATTCATTAAATCTTTCAAGTATATTCAATGATGCAAGGCAAAAGGTTAATTCACTCATAGTTGCCTTAATGCAGGGCTGATTGTGGAGGAATATATTAATGCATGAGATGTCCATTGCTCAGGGTATAATTGATATTGTGAGAGAAGAGATGCAGAAACATAATGCCAGGGTGCTCAGGAGCATAAGAGTCAGTATTGGACAGATGAGTGCTGTTGTCCCGGAGGCACTTAGCTTCTGCTTCAATGTGATTACCTCAGGAACAGACCTGGAAGGTGCAGAACTTATTATGGATATTATCCCCATTCAGGGATACTGTCCTGACTGCAAAAGGGAGTTTACTGTGGAAGATTATATTTTTGAATGCCCCTTTTGTAAAGGGACAGATATAAAGATAACTGGAGGGAAGGATCTATCAATTGTAGAACTGGAAGTAGATTAATTTCTAAATTTGAAAGGAGTCTAAAATGAAGGTATCTGTTGTAAGAGACATACTTGAAGCCAATGAAAGAATAGCAAGGCAGAACAGAGAATTATTTAAGAGGAGTAATCTGTTTGTAATCAATCTTATGAGCTCCCCGGGTGCGGGTAAGACCACACTTCTTGAGAGAACCATTGAGGCACTTTCTGATGAGATAAAAATGGGAGTAATAGAGGGGGATATACAGTCAACCGAAGATGCCGAGAGGATAGCACAGAAGGGAATAAAGGCTGTTCAGATTAACACCCAGGGGGCATGTCATCTTGATGGGAACATGATAAGGGATGCCCTTGGAGAGTTTGACCTTAATGGTCTTGAACTTCTTATTGTGGAGAATGTGGGAAACCTTGTATGTCCTGCGGAATTCAATGTGGGAGAAGATTATAAGGTAATGATTCTTAGCGTAACGGAAGGAGATGATAAACCTGCCAAATATCCTCTTATGTTCAGGGAATCGCGTGTGCTTATTATAAATAAGATAGATCTCCTACCCTATGTGGATTGCAGTATTGATAAGATAGTGGAGGATTCCAGGAAGATAAACCCTGAACTGGAGATATTTAAAGTCTCCTGCAAGACAGGTGAAGGACTTGAGGGATGGTTTAGCTGGATTAAAGAGCAGATAGATGCGAACAGAAAGACTGATTAGGTTTAAAAGAATAAGATGTAATGTCCAGGGGATTGTTCAGGGTGTTGGCTTTCGTCCTTTTGTATATAGACTTGCCTTACAACACAACCTGAGTGGTTTTGTTGAAAATACATCAAAAGGGGTATATATCGAGATTCAGGGAGAGGAAAGAGATATAGATAGTTTTTTGGATGATCTAAAAAATTCACCTCCACCTCTGGCCTTAATCTCTTCGATTGAACTGGATGAGATTCCCCTTATTCGGGAAACCATATTTGAGATAAGAAAAAGCAGTGCAGATGATGAGAGGCAGACCCTCATTTCGCCGGATATCTGTGTTTGTGAGGACTGCCTCAAAGAGATGTGGAACCCAGATGACAGGAGATACAGGTATCCATTTATAAATTGCACCAACTGTGGCCCCAGATACACAATAATAATGGATATACCTTACGACCGACATATGACCACCATGAAGAAATTTACCATGTGTGAATTGTGTCAGAAGGAATACGACGATCCAAATAATAGAAGATTTCATGCCCAGCCAAATGCCTGCTGGAGATGTGGGCCCACACTAACACTTTGTGACATAGATGGGAATCCCATTGAGAGTTCTGACCCCGTATTGGATACCATAACACTTTTAAAGGATGGTCATATAATTGCCATAAAGGGTCTGGGTGGATTTCATCTGGCAGTGGATGCAACAAACAATGGGGCGGTAAAGAGGTTAAGAAAAAGAAAATACAGAGAAGAGAAGCCATTTGCAATAATGGTAAAGGATCTCCAATCCGCGCTCAAGATTGCTTACATTGACGAAAAAGAAAAAGAGAGCCTCATCTCTCCAAGGAGACCAATTGTCCTTTTGAAGAAAAGGTCATCTCATGGTCTATCACCTCAGGTTGCCCCCAGAAATAGATACTTCGGGGTGATGCTACCTTATACCCCATTGCACTATTTGATTATGGATGGGGGCTTTAAGGCCCTTGTTATGACAAGTGGAAACATTTCAGAGGAGCCAATAAACATAGATAATGAAGAGGCCTTTCAAAATTTAAAGGGAATTGCGGATTATTTTCTTGTCCACAATAGAGATATCTATCTGAGGAGCGATGATTCCATAGTAAGGGTTATTGATGGAAGAGAGAGACAGATAAGGAGGTCCCGAGGATATGTGCCAGTGCCTATATTTCTTCATGAACAGTTAAAGGAAATGCCTTCTGTGCTTGGACTTGGTGCAGAGCTGAAAAATACCGTATGCTTAACAAAAGAGAATAGAGCTTTTATCAGTCAGCATGTGGGTGATATGGAAAATCTTGAGACATATAATTTTTTTAGACTCACCATAGAGCACCTTAAACATATACTGGAAATAGAACCAGATGTAATTGGATGTGACCTTCATCCCGATTATTTAAGCACTGTATATGCAAGGGAGCAGGATGATTATCCGGTGGTATATGTCCAGCATCATCATGCCCATCTTGTAAGCTGTCTTGCTGAAAATCGGGTATTGGACCCTGCCATAGGCATCACCCTTGATGGCACAGGCTATGGCTCAGATGGAAATATCTGGGGAGGTGAAGTTCTTGTGGGCGACCTTGTTTCATTTGAAAGGGTGGCTCATCTTGACTATGCCCCCCTCCCCGGTGGAGATATGGCAACAAAATTTATATGGAGGATGGGGCTGAGCTATCTTTACACAACATTTGGAGAGAATCTATTTGACCTTGATATTCAATTTATTAGGCGTCTGGATCAAAAGGAGGCGCAAGTGGTCCTTAGAATGATAAAAAAAAGGATTAACACGCCTTTAACCTCAAGCATGGGCAGGCTATTTGATGCAGTATCCGCTATACTGGGTATAAGAGATAGGATTAGATATGAAGGACAGGGGGCAATGGAGCTTGAGATGTGTCAGAATATGAGAGAGAAGGGCTCATATGAATATTCTATAAGAGAGGAGGGGGAGGAACTCATAATAGATACAAGACCGATAGTAGAAGATATTGTAAAGGATATCATAAAGGGTATATCAAGGGGCAGGATTAGCAGAAGATTCCACAATTCAATCATAGATGTTTTCATTGATGTATGTCTGAAGATAAGGGACTGGAAAGACATAAATCATGTGGCACTTAGTGGCGGGGCATTTCAAAACAGGACACTACTTGAAGGTATGAGGAGGGGACTGGAAAATAAAGGATTTAATGTTTACACCCATAGCCTGGTCCCCACAAATGATGGCGGAATATCCTTAGGACAGGCAGTATGCGCAGGAATGAAGATGTATCACTCCCAAAAATAGAAGTTTTGTTTCCACCCCCCTGATAATTGATATCTTAACTATAAACCATATCTTCTTCTTTTATCTTCCCTTTAAAGAGATTATATGCCCATATCTGATATCCTAAAACGATTGGCACAAATATCAGTGCCACCACTAACATAATCTTCAAAGTAAGTGGGCTTGATGATGCATTGTGAGCTGTAAGGCTGAACCCGGGATCCAGACTGGACGGAATCATGTTTGGGTAGAGTCCCACTATGCCAAAAAAAGTTGCAAATATAATGCTAAATGCCGATGAAAACCATGCCTTCCATAGTGCCTCCTTAGACAGGAAGAATCTGATTCCTAAAAGGGAGAGCACTGCAAAAATTATTATCAGAAAAAGTGCAGGATTGGATAGATAATTTGCATAAAGCCTTGTGCTTCTTGTTGAGGCTAAAAGAAACAGGACAGCAAAAATAATTAAAGGCCACCAGAGTTTTCTTACAGTTGATTTTGCCCTTAAAAGTAATTCTCCCTCTGTCTTTAAACTGAGCCATAGTGCCCCATGGACCAAGAATAACAGCAGAAAGAGTATACCTCCTATTAATGAGTATAAATTTAATAGGGTAAATAGGTTTCCATGAAAGACGCCATTTTTATCAATGGGAACACTTCTGAATATATTTGCAAAGGCAACTCCCAAAAGCAGAGCTGGTAACAGACTCCCAACAAACATGCAGGCATCCCACAGTTTGTTCCATCTCTCACTCTGGAATTTTCCTCTGAATTCAAAGGCAATTCCTCTTACTATGAGTCCGAAAAGTATCAACATTAATGCAGAATAGAAAGAGCTGAACATGGTTGCATAAACCTTTGGAAAAGCGGCAAATGTAACTCCACCTGCTGTTATCAGCCATACTTCATTTCCATCCCATAGGGGGCCCATGGCATTATACAATACTCTTTTTTCATTTTCATCTTTTCCCAGAAAAGGTAGAAGTATCCCTATTCCTAAATCAAATCCATCGGTTATAAAATATATTGCCCATAGTAATCCCCATAAAAAGAACCATATATCTTGAAGTAGCATCTTCCTCCCTCCTTTAAATTTTTTCAGGGCCTGTTTTCGCGATTTTACCTATGAGATAAAACCCCACAGCCCCAATTATTCCATAGACCAGAATAAATGCGATCAATGAAATTGCCACCTGAGAGACAGCAATGGGAGATACTGCGTCTTTGGTCTTAATCAGGCCATAGACTATCCAGGGCTGTCTCCCCACTTCCGCCAGTGTCCATCCCAGTTCACAGGCAAGGTATGGGAGGGGGATGGAGTAAAGAATGATGCGAAGATATTTTGGACTTTCAAGTAACTTTTTTCTTTTAAACCACCCCACAATGGTGATAAATGCGAAATAGAATCCCAATGCCACCATAAGATTAAATGATACATAGGATATGAATACAGGCGGGCGATCTTCAGGGGGGAAATCCTTTAATCCTTTAATTTCAGCAGATGGACTATGCTTTGCAAGAAGACTTAAAAGTCCTGGAATTGGAAGTATCTCAATGGCATTTCTCTCATTTTCTTCATCCGGTATGGCAAATAGATATTTGGGAGCATGGGTCCTGGTTTCCCAGTGGGATTCCATTGCAGCCAGTTTTGTGGGTTGTTTTTCTGCCAGGTCGGATCCGTGAAGATGACCTTCAAAAACCATAAATAGGGAAAATATAAGGGCGAATTTGAGAGCAATACCAAAAGATTTTTTGAAAAACTCAGTCTCCTGCTTTTTTAATAGATGATAGGCGCTTATCCCCATGACAAAAAATCCACTTAATATGTATGCCCCGGAAATAGTATGAAGAAACTCTAATATAGCCCATTTTTGAAATACCACTGCTCCAAAATCCACTAATTCAGCTCTTCCATTTCGAATGGTATATCCAACAGGATGCTGCATCCAGGAATTAGCAATAAGAATCCAGAGAGCTGATAGGTTTGATGCAAAGGCAATAAGCCATATAACGGTTGCATGTGCCTTTTTGGAGAGCCTTTTCCAGCCAAATACCCAGACACCAATAAGGGTTGATTCCAGAAAGAATGCGGCTGTTGCTTCAATGGCAAGAAGTGAACCGAATATATCTCCCACAAATGATGAATATTGTGACCAGTTTGTGCCAAACTGAAACTCCAGTGTTATACCGGTTACTATCCCAATTATAAAATTTATCAGGAATATCTTACCCCAGAATCTGGTCATCCTGAGATATGTCTCATCCCCTGTTTTCACATAAAGGCTTTCCATTATAGCAATTAATATGGATAGCCCCAATGTGAGTGGCACAAATAGAAAGTGGAATAAGGTGGCCACTGCAAACTGCAATCTTGAAAGAAATAAGACATTCATGATACTTCCTCCTTATCCTTTTTAAAAGGAGTCTTGCAAGGAGCCTATCCTTTTATGCAAAGCTCCTGTTCTAAAAGGTTTTTAAAGTTGGCCTCATTTAATGTGGCCCTCAATTGATCCCTTGCCTTTTGCCAGACCCTGTGAACCGCACAGGAAGACACTCTTGCACAGTTCTCGGGCCTGAGGATACAATCATTCAGGAATATTTCACCCTTTACTGCTTCAACCACATCTAAAAGAGAAATATCCTGAGGTTTTTTAAGGAGTCTATAGCCACCTTTAGAGCCCTGAACAATTTCAATGATTCCTGCTCTTGCTAAATCCTGAGCAATCTTTCCCAAAAAATGAGGGGGGATATCCATGGCACTGGCTATCTCTTTTCGAGGGATTACTTTGCCAGTTTCAGATGAGGAAAGATAGAGTATGGATCTCACGGCATATTCTCCAGCCATTCCAAGCCGCATTGTTAATACCAGATAAATAAGATTTAATTTGTCCTATATTACATAAAAATATTTTTGTCAATAATTTTTTCTACCGGTATAATTATGTTCGATCATAATGATTATAATTTCAATAAGTTATTATATCTCCTATCAATTAATATGGAGGAGGACCAACTATTTTTATAGTGTCTCCCTGAACTATTTTCCCTCCTTTAATGACCCTCCCAAAAACACCTTCTCTGGGCATGATACAATCACCGGTTCTGTAATATATGGCGCATGGATTATGGCATTCTTTTCCAATCTGTGTTATCTCAATTATGACCTCTTTTCCAATAAAGACCCTTGAACCAATCGTGACTTTCTGCCAATCGATTCCAGATGTGGCAATATTTTCAGCAAATACACCAAAATCAACATCAAGCCCCTTTTGTTTAACAGAAGATATGCTCTCTTCCGCAAGAAAGCTTACCTGTCTATGCCATGGACCTGCATGGGCATCATCTTGAATTCCATGATCTTCAATTAATATGGCTTCCATAACGGGTTTTTTGGGCGTGCCCTTTTTTCTGCTTATTGATATGGATACTACTTTACCTATCATGATTACATTCCAATAAAAAGAATTTTAAAGATACCACATTGTGGCGAAAATATATTTGACACAATACCACAATGTAGTATAATAAATAAAAATTGTAAAATATTTTTTAGGATTTCCGCCATGTTTTTTAATGTAGCACTCTGGAGTTCATTAATTATCTTTATAACCGGGATAGTTTATAAAATAATCCGGTTCTTAGGGATAAGTATACTGGGAGATACCGAAAAACATAATCTGTTAGAGAGGCTCAAATCTGCTCTTAAAGGCTTAATTCTTACTTTATTTTGTTTAAAAATCTTTCATGTTATATGGCTGTTCATAAGGGATGGTCTGTTTCAATTAAGGCTTCTTAGAGAGTCAAAAATAAGATGGCTGGCACATTCTCTTATCTTCTGGGGGTTTATGGGCCTACTTATTGTGCATGCCATGGGAAAAATTATCATCTCACCATTAACGGACTCTTATTATCCCACAGTTAATCCCTATATGTTTTTAAGAAATCTCTTCATGGTTTTGGTCCTCTCTGGAGTGATAATTTCTGTCTTAAGAAGAAGGTAATTGATTAAGTTTTGGCACCTATGATATAGGTGTCAGATGGACTTAAAGGC
>JALVMZ010000475.1:0-2109 GCA_027032655.1 Desulfobacteraceae bacterium | reverse complement strand
AAAGGAATTGGAGTTTAGATATAACCATAGACATATGGATATATTTGAAATTGTCGTAGATTACCTCTGTGATTTAGTGCCAAAACTTGAGTAATTACCAAGAAGAATAGTATTTAAAAGTCCAAGAAGGTCAACAAAAGCAGGTGATATATATGCTATATTGATTGTTTCCGTTATTGTTTTATCGGGTTTACTTCTTGAAACAGCAAAACTTTCATCATATTCGGCATTTAAAAGAATGGTAAATGAGTATGGTGACTTTGATGAAGATGGTGATGATTTAAAAGCACTTGAATCCTATTGGAGTAAAAATTTTGCACTGGTCAAAGAGCCTGAGCCCTTCTTAAATAATAAAGAACTATTAGAACGAGGGCAGGGGCTTCATGAAATGAGTTGCTCTTCATGTCATACAAATCCAAAATGGGCCTTTTTAAGTTATGGAGTGAATCGTGCCATAAAACCTGCTTTATTTAGTCTGGACAAATCAGGGATTTCATTATTTTTGTGGTATATCCATATTATTTTTACATTTGGAGGATTAGCCTATCTTCCATTCAGCAAGATGTTTCATATAATAACCACTCCATTAAGCCTGGTTCTTAATGACACGATAAAGGAGGGCATATCAGATAAGAATAATATTGAATCATCATTGATATTATCCCTTGATGCATGCACCCATTGTGGTATGTGCACCGATACATGTTTAGTGGCCATATGTTTTGAACAGATACCGAATCCCAATATATTACCATCAGAAAAGATAGGCTCTATTAAAAGGTTTCTTTATAGAAAAGAACTCCCTGAACAGGAGATAAGAAGCCTTCTTGAAGGTCTTGAGATTTGCACCAATTGTATGAAATGCACTTCAGTCTGCCCCAGCGGTATTAATCTCCAGCGATTGTGGTTTTACATGAGGGAAAGGTTTTATGAAATGGGTTATGGAGAGATTTCTATGCTCTCCCCTGTTTCACTTTACAGATTTATAAAGCTGAATGGCAGGGGTCAGGTATCTCCATCAGAGATTGTCCTTAAATCCATGAATAAAATATTTGAAGAATATTACGAACAAGACGGCATAATCGATATATCAAAAGTCAATATTATACATAAAAAAGGACTTCTTGGATCATCCAGTCATGGGGGGACATTTTCATATTGTTATAATTGTAAGACATGCACAGTTTCATGCCCTGTGGTCAGATGTTCCGATGAAGTGAGGGTATCACTGGGCCTCGTGCCACACCAGATTATGCACGCACTATCTTTGGGACTGTTTGAATCTATATTTAAATCACCTATGTTGTGGAAGTGTCTTGGCTGTTATCAGTGTCAGGATAATTGCCCTCAGGGAGTTCAAATAACGGATATATTTTATGAGCTAAAAAATATGGCAAGATCAATTATAAAAGAGAGGAATGAATAATGAAATTTGCAATTCAAAGATGTTGCACAACATCCGAGTTATTATGGCAGTATGAATCTTCCACAGATGCACTGTTTAAAAAGCTGGGTGTGGAGATAGTTGATATAAAGGGTTTTAACTGTTGTGGCTATCCACTGAGAAATATAGATTCCAGGGCCTATGTGCTGGCATCTTCAAAAAACCTTGCACTTGCACAAAAATATGGTTTTGATGTTTTGACAATCTGTAATTGCTGTTATGGCAGCCTTAAGAAAGCAAAGTATCTTGTTGAAAATGATGATAGTATTAGAACAGAAATTAATGAAATATTATCCAAAGAAGGCATTAAACTCAGTCCTCCTTATATTAATGTGAAGCATATTATTGAATTCTTATACTATGATATTGGAATCGAAGTTTTATCAAAAAAAATAAAAAAGTCTTTTCAGGGATTAAATATAGCTGTTCATAATGGATGTCATCTATTAAGACCAAGGAAGATAATTGGTTTTGATAATCCACTTAATCCAGAAATATTTGAGAAACTGGTCAAAATAACAGGGGCACAAATTGTGGGCTGGAGCATGAAGCTTGAATGCTGTGGTTCATCTGTAATGGGAATAGATGGTTCCTTAGGTGCAGAGCTAACAAAGAAAAAGATAGTAAATGCCAAAAGTTCAGGAGCTGATCTAATCTGTGTTGCC
>JALVMZ010000474.1 GCA_027032655.1 Desulfobacteraceae bacterium | reverse complement strand
AGTCTGTTTTATGTCTGCAAAACTGGAACTTTGATATATATGTTTTGCCTGTCCTGAATATAGATCATTCAAAAAACGGGGAAGTGTCACTTCTGCTTCATTTAACACCAGATGGTCAACCTGGTCGAAATCCTGATATTCATTCGTAAAAAGGGGGCCGCCTGCCACGGTTTTTACACCAGCCTGTTGGCACTCAGAAATAATATTAATTACTGAAGCCCTCTGAACAGCCATGGCACTGATGAAAGCATAGTCTGCCCATTGAAGGTCCACATCCTTAAGTCTGGAGACATTTAAATCAATTAGACGCACCGAACAATCCTCTGGCAACATAGCGCCCACAGTGAGTAGGCCCAGAGGGGGATAAGCAGCCTTTTTATTTATAAACTTGAGGGCATGTTTAAAGCTCCAGAATGTCTCTGGAAATTGTGGGTAAATAAGTAAAATGTTCATAGAATTTAGTCCTTTAAGGTATTGTGTCAACTGATGCAAACTCCGGCTCATGTAAAGGAAGGAGTATATCTGCCTCATCTTTAATTCTTTTAACAATATCATATGCTTCATATACATTTACATGTGTTCCCGGAGGAATGACTTCCATCTCCATCGCCAGTATCTCTTTTGGCGGGAAGAAATTCTCTTTTATAACGCAGAAGCCTGTAATGGCTGCCCTTCCTTTTTGTGTTTCCACAAATACAGTAAGTCCTCCCTCTGTATGTGCAGGGGTATGCACCACATTGATACCAGGAAGTATTTCCTGATCCTTTTCTATAATCTGTATCTGTCCATTTTCTTCAATTTCATCAATAAAGTCCTCCACATATCTGAAATCTAAGGGATGCGGGGAATGGATACGCTCAAGCTCCTTTTTATGGATATAAAAGACTGCATTACTGCATTTGTAATCATTTTCACAGTGATCATTATGTAAATGTGTATGAATAACTATATCTATCTGTTCAGGAGAAATGCCCCACCTGGCAAGACCCTCTTCAAATGTATATATCTTCCCACCAATCCTCTTTTCTCTATCCTCTGATTGGATGGGATTCATCTCTCCCGTATCAATAAGTATCTTTTTATCGCCCCCCTCCAGATACCATGAGTATATGGGTATTGCAAATGGAACACCATATCCACTCTGGTATGTCATCATCCCTTTATCAAATAATTTTGTTCCTATCACTATAGGATGAATCTTATACTCACTCATTATATTATTTCCTCCGTAAATCTATTCAGATAAAGCCAGGGAAAACTTTAAATCATTATATAACAATCAATCATACATTTAAAAGGTTTTTTGAATTAATAGAATTTATTCATTGAATTATATTGCCCGTTGATGCAAATCTTTAGTATTATGTGTCAAAAGATCTCTTTTGAAATGGAGGTATAAAATGAATGAAGTATTACTTAAGCTGGAACCAGTGGATAAAGTTGAAATAATAACTTTAATGGACAATTATATAGATGTTTTGTTGCCTGGAACGGATATTGTTGAGAGGCCTCTTCTTTCAAAAGGAGGGAAGATACCAACTACCACTTTAATAGCAGAACATGGTCTTTCCATTCTGATAAAGGTATATGATGGAAAAGATATTCATACTCTATTGCTTGATACGGGCTGGACACCAATAGGTGTGGTCCATAATATGAATATCCTGGGTTTAGATCCTGGAGAAATTCAGACCATTGTGCTTAGTCACGCACATATGGACCACACAGGAACTCTTGTTCCTATTCTGGATAAGATTAGTCATGCTGTGGATATAGTGGTTCATCCTAATGCATTCATGTCTCCGAGATTCTTCATGATGGAAGATGGTAACAGAGTTCTTTTCCCTAACACCCTTGACCAGGAGATCCTTAAAGGGAAGGGAGCAAAGATAATTGAATCAGAAGGACCTGTTTCAGTTGCAAATTCAACAGTAGGAGTAACAGGTCAGGTGGAAAGGACTACTTCTTTTGAGAAGGGGCTTCCCAATGCAATGATGGAAAAAGATGGACAGGTGGTCCCTGATCCCATTCTTGATGATCAGGCAGTAGTTATAAACCTGAAGAACAGGGGACTGGTTATTGTTGCTGGATGCAGTCATTCCGGTATAATCAATACATTGCTTTATGCACAAAAGATAACGGGTGTTAATAGTGTCTATGCTGTATTTGGGGGATTCCACCTATCAGGGGCATTTTTTGAATCAATCATTGAGGATACAATTAATGAATTAAAAAGAATTAACCCATCAGTGCTTGTTCCCATGCATTGCACAGGATGGAAGGCCATACATAGATTTGAGGATGAATTTTCAGATGCTTTTATTCTAAATAGTGTGGGATCAAAGTTTACTTTAGTTTGAAAGAGATAAATGGAATGTATTTTCCTGTCTCAGATATACAGATATCTCCCATAGTGCCAGTGACAGTTGCCTTTGTAGTTTCATTTTTTACATCCATGGGCGGTGTTTCAGGAGCATTCCTTCTCCTCCCATTTCAGGTAAGTATCCTGCACTTCACATCACCTGCGGTCACCCCCACAAATCTTGTATATAATATAGTTGGGATACCCGGCGGGGTATTCAGATATATCCGTGAAGGAAGGATGGCATGGCCCCTGGCACTTGTGATTATTTCAGGGACTCTTCCGGGGATATTCATAGGGGCCATATTAAGGATAAAGTATCTGCCAGACCCAAGACACTTCAAGGTATTTGTTGGCTCAGTTCTTCTATACATTGGAATCAGGTTAATCTATGACCTGACATCAAGGAGAACAAATGCCAAAGAAAAGGCCCTCCAACTGGAGGACCGTTTCAAGCAAATAGCAACAGAAAGCTCTGGTTTGGATGCACCAGGTAGCAAATCTCATATAAAAACATTGAGTTTTTCCCTGACTGAGTTTGTATTCGAATTTTATGGACAGACCTTTTCTTTTCATACAATGCTACTTTTTGCCATCACCTTCTGTATCGGTATTATCAGCGGAACTTATGGAATAGGTGGTGGGGCAATGGTTGCGCCTTTTCTCATTGCGATCTTCCATTTACCTGTTTATGCCATTGCTGGAGCCACTCTGTTCAGCACCTTTCTCACATCCATTATTGGAGTTGTCTTTTATACCATAATCGCCCCTTTTTATGCATACACAGGACTTGCCATAGCACCTGATTGGAAACTGGGAATCCTGTTTGGACTTGGTGGGTTGATGGGAATGTATTGTGGGGCACGCGCACAGAAATACTTTCCAGCTCGTCTTATTAAATCCATACTTGGAGTCCTGATCATTATTCTGGGATTGAGATATGTTTCAAATATCTTTCAAATCTTATCATGAACAATTATGGTGCATCTCCCAATTTATTTGATATCAAGTGCGGATGAAAAGAATAGGGTAGGGCACATGGCCCCACCCTGTCTGTTTCATATTATCTTATAATTGAAAATTCTACTCTGCGATTCAGTGCCCTTCCTTCAGGTGTCAGATTTGTGGCAATGGGTCGGGTAAGTCCATAACCTATTGTCTTTAATCTGTCCTCAGAGACTCCTCTCTCCATAAGATACTTTTTAACAGATATTGCCCTTTTAACAGAGAGCTTTTGGTTGTATTCTGCAGAACCTCTGCTGTCTGTATGCCCCTGGATAAGGAGCTTAATCTGGGGGTTCTTATTTATTACCTCTGCAATCTTATTAAGTAATGGATAATACTGGGGCTTGATCTCACTT
>JALVMZ010000473.1 GCA_027032655.1 Desulfobacteraceae bacterium | reverse complement strand
AAATATGGTAAAGAGGCATGTAAGACCTGGTGGTAAAACAGCTCAGGGAGGGATTATAGAAAAAGAGGCCCCACTTCATATTTCAAATGTAAAACTGATTTGCAGTAAGTGCGCACAACCAACGAGAGTGGGGTGGGAGATACTTGAAGATGGCTCTAAGTCAAGAAAGTGTAAAAATTGCGGCGAATTACTGGATACTTAATTAAGGTGAGGAGGCTTAATCTTTGTCAAGGCTAAAGGAAAAGTATTATAAAGAAGTGGTTCCAGCCATGATAAAGGAGTTTGGATACAAAAATATCATGGCAGTGCCAAAGGTGATTAAAGTAACCCTTAATATGGGCATTGGTGAAGCCATATTTAATATAAAAGTTCTGGATAATGCGGTTGAGGAACTGAGTCTCATTGCAGGGCAGAGGGCCACGATTACCAAAGCAAAGAAGTCCATTGCTGGATTCAAGCTGAGAGAGGGTATGCCCATTGGCTGTATGGTGACACTGAGAAGAGATAAGATGTATGATTTTCTTGATAAACTATTCAATATTGCCCTGCCGAGGGTAAGGGATTTCAGGGGCATTTCTGATAGGGTCTTTGACGGACGCGGTAACTGCACAATAGGTATTAAGGAACACATAATATTCCCTGAAATAGATTATGATAAGATTGATAAGGTAAAGGGGATGAATGTTACAATCGTTACTTCAGCAGAGACTGACCCGGAGGGATATTTCCTTTTAAAAAATATGGGGATGCCTTTTAGGACATAAGGAGGATGTAATTGGCACGGAAGGCACTTATGATTAAAGCTCAAAGAGAACCAAAATTTTCAACGAGAAAGTATAACAGATGTCCCATTTGTGGAAGACCAAGGGCATTTTTAAGAAAGTTTGGGGTCTGCAGGATCTGTTTTCGGTCAATGGCCCTTAGGGGCGAGATCCCAGGGGTAATAAAATCCAGTTGGTAGAGATGATGGATTGTAAAATTGGTAGAGATGATGGATTATAAAAAATAGTTTTGGGAGATGATTATTTATGTCTATGAGTGATCCTATTTCAGATATGCTTACAAGGATAAGAAATGCAATTATGGCATCCTATGATACAGTGGAT
>JALVMZ010000472.1 GCA_027032655.1 Desulfobacteraceae bacterium | reverse complement strand
TGCCATTGAAGGAGGCCCTGGAGATAGCATACAGAGAAGACCTGGACCTGGTGGAGGTGGCACCAAATGCTGATCCTCCTGTTTGCAGGATAATGGATTATGGAAAATATAAGTACCAGGCCAGCAAGAAGAGCCAGATGGCCAGGAAAAAGTCCAAGACCTTTCAGGTTAAGGAGATACGGGTAAGGCCGCACACGGATAAACACGACCTGGATGTTAAGATAAAGAAGATTAAAGAGTTTCTCGAAAGAAAGGACAGAGTAAAAATTACTGTCATGTTCAGGGGAAGAGAAAAGGCATATATGGACTCAGGTCTGGATATTCTGGAGAGGATTGCAGAAGAGATCAAGGAAATGGGAACCATAGATAAACCACCAACAAAAGAGGGATGGCGTCTCACAATGGTTATAGCACCAAAATAGAAAACATAGATGGAGGAATCTACCAATGCCAAAACTGAAGACAAACAGAGGAGCTGCAAAGAGGTTCAAGATCACGGGAAAAGGAAAGATATTAAGGAGCAAGGCATATGCAAGCCATATACTGACCAAGAAGACTTCAAAGAGAAAGAGGAATCTCAGAAAATCAGCTCTTGTGGATGCAACAGATTATAAAAGAGCAAAAAGACTGATTCCGCATTTAGGATAGAAGCATTTCATTTAAAAGGTGAGGTGATAGAATGCCAAGGGTAAAGAGAGGAGTTACAGCAAGACGAAGGAGGAAAAAAATCCTTAAATCTGCAAAGGGTTACAGAGGTGCCAAGAGCAAACAGTTTAAGAGCGCACTGATAGCAGTAAAGAGGGCAGGTCAGTATGCATACAGGGACAGGAAGGCAAGAAAAAGGGACTTCAGAAGACTCTGGATTATAAGGATTAATGCGGCTGCAAGGGAGAGAGGCATTTCCTACAGTAAGCTCATGGGGGGGCTTAAAAGGGCAGGTGTTGAGCTTGACAGAAAAGTGCTGGCAGATATGGCCGTTAATGACCCCAATGGATTCAGCAAAGTGGTGGAAATGGCCAGGTGATGCTCCGCCCTTTCCTGAAAATCCTGTGTCCAGATCCCTGAATATCATTAGAACTTCTCATTTAAAAATTTTATTCAAATGGCCATCATGGAGGGCCATTTGAATGTGATGAACAAAAACAGGAGTGCTCCAGGTTGTGAAACAGGAACTCATCGAAGTAAAGGAAAAGGCCCTCATTGAGTTAAGCAAAATTAATGACAGGAATGCCCTTGAGGAATTTCGCATCAAATATCTGGGGAAAAAGGGTCTTATAACCCTTTATTCAAAGAGGATAGGAGAACTTCCGCCCAATGAAAGACCTGAAGCAGGCAGGATCTGTAACCAGGTTAAAAAAGAGATATCCAGCCTCTTTAAGGAAAAGAAGGAGGAGATAGAGGCCCAGGAAAAAGCCAAAAGATTTGAAATTGATGTGACCCTCCCTGGAAGAGCAATTCCGCGGGGGCACCTCCATCCCATTACTCAGACCATAAAGGATATTTGTGATATATTTACAAGGATGGGTTATACAATCGTCAAGGGCCCCAATGTGGAGCTGGATTATTATAACTTCGAGGCATTAAATATCCCAAAGGACCATCCGGCAAGGGACATGCAGGACACATTTTATATCTCAAAGAATGTGGTCCTGAGGACACACACATCACCCATACAGATAAGGGTAATGGAAAAACAACAACCACCGGTTCAAATAATAGCTCCCGGGAAGGTTTACAGACATGACTCCGATATAAGCCATACCCCCATGTTTCATCAGGTGGAAGGACTTCTTGTGGATAAGGGGGTGTCTTTTGCAGATTTGAAAGGCACACTTACTGCATTTGTGCACGAGATGTTTGGAAAAGGAACCGAACTACGTTTCAGACCCAGCTTCTTTCCTTTCACTGAACCAAGTGCAGAGGTGGATATCAGGTGTGTGATATGTGGTGGGGAGGGCTGCAGGACATGTGGCGGCACGGGCTGGCTTGAGATACTTGGCTCAGGCATGGTGGACCCGGAAGTATTTGGTTTTGTGGATTATGACCCTGAACGATACACAGGTTTTGCATTTGGTATGGGGGTAGAAAGAATAGCCATGTTGAGATATCAGATTAATGATATTCATCTGTTTTTCAGAAATGAGGTTATGTTCCTGAAACAGTTCTGATTAACCTTTAAAGGGAAGAAGATATGCGGGCGAGTTTAAACTGGCTGAGAGAGTTTGTAAACATTGACATGGAAGTATCAAGGCTTGCTGACCTGCTTACTGTCTCAGGGCTTGAAGTTGAAGATATAGAAGAGGTGGGCCGTGGACTATCACATGTAATTTCCGCCAGGGTAATATCTGTTAAAAAACACCCTGAGGCAGACAGGCTCTTTATATGTAATGTGGATACTGGAAAGAACAGAATTCAGGTCCTATCAAGTGCACCTAACCTGAAGGAGGACATGATTGTCCCCCTTGCCCTTCCTGGCACAAAACTCCCGGGGGGAGGTAGAGTTAGCAGTGTTGAGATCAGGGGATATAAATCAGACGGGGTCCTGCTTGCAGAGGATGAGATGGGACTTACGGATGATCACTCAGGAATAATGGAACTGCCACAGGAGATAGAGCCAGGAACGCCTATTAACGAAGCCCTGCCTGTGGAAGATCATGTCCTTGACATAGGACTCACCCCCAACAGGGCAGATTGTGCATCAATAATTGGCATAGCAAGGGAGATATCAGCCTTAACAGGTGAGAACCTGAAATTCCCTGAAATCACAATTATTGCAAGTGATACAGAGATAGAAGAACTTGCAGATGTGGAAATAATAGATACCCAGGGTTGTCCAAGATATGCTGCAGGCATGATTCAGGACATTAAACTTGGCCCATCTCCTTTCTGGCTCAGATACAGGCTTCATGTTTCAGGAATAAGAGGGATAAATAACATTGTTGATATTACCAATTATGTCATGCTTGAGATGGGACAGCCCCTTCATGCCTTTGATTATGACAGACTTATGGAACACAGGATAGTGGTGAGAAAGGCAACGGATGGTGAGAAGTTCACCACCCTTGATGGTAAGACACACAATCTGAATAAAGATGTGCTTTTGATCTGTGATGGTAAAAGACCTGTTGCACTTGCTGGAATAATGGGGGGGCTTAATTCAGAGATATTTGCGGGATCTAAAAACGTCTTAATAGAGAGCGCCTTCTTTGATCCCCTCACCATAAGAAGGGGGGCCAAATCCTTGGGAATATCCACTGAGGCTTCATATCGCTTTGAAAGGGGTATTGATATATTATCTGTTCCTGTAGCACTTAAAAGGGCAATGATGCTCATGAATCGGACTGCAGGGGGAAAGGTCGTCAACGGAATCATAGATAGATATCCGGTAAAGTACAGGGAACCAGAAATTGAGGTAAGGATATCCCGGACAAACTCGGTGCTGGGTAGCTCCATGCCACGAGACAGAATTTGCACCCATTTAAGGGCACTTAATATGAGAGTTGATGATATAAATAATGACATGATCAGAGTAATCCCCCCATCTTACAGGGTGGATATAAAAAGAGAGATTGATGTAATAGAAGAGGTTGCAAGACTTGAAGGATATGACAGGATTCCTGTTACCTACCCTCCCCTGAAATACAGGGAGTCATCAGATCCACCTGATCACATCCTCTCAATGAAGATAAAGGATATAATGGCTGGTATGGGATTCAGCGAGATCATTA
>JALVMZ010000471.1 GCA_027032655.1 Desulfobacteraceae bacterium | reverse complement strand
CCATGGATTTTGATTCTCTGATGAAGGCAGGCTCAATGCTTGGTTCCGGTGCGATTATGGTTTTTGATGAGGATGATTCAATGGTTGAAGTTTTAAGAATAATGATAAATTTTTACTATCATGAAAGCTGCGGCCAATGTGCTCCATGCAGATACGGAACCGATGTAATAAAAAAGATTGTTGATAAAATCTATAGAAAGGAGGCAAAGGAAGAGGAACTGGATCTTATAATGGAAACAGCTGATTCAATAATGGGTAAAACAATTTGTCCCTTTGGTGATGCTGTGGGAATGGCTGTGGGGACACTGGTTAAAAAGTTTAAGGATGAATTTTTAAACTATTTGAGAGAGGAAAATGCCGAAGGTTAAGATTAAGATAAATGAAGTGGAATATGAGGTAGAGCAGGGACTTTCTGTTCTTGAAGCTGCCGAAAGTGCTGGAATTGAAATTCCCCACTTTTGCGCCCACAAATATCTGAAACCTGCCGGACTTTGCAGAATGTGTCTTGTCGAAATTAAAGGAGCAAGAAAACTTCAGACCTCCTGTACGACTCCTGTAAAAGAGGGAATGGAAGTTTACACTGAATCGGACGCTGTTGTAAAGGCGAGAAAAGAGATACTTGAACTTCATCTTGCAAATCATCCGCTTGATTGCCCTGAATGTGATCAAGCAGGGGATTGCCTTCTTCAAAAATATTATGATGAGTATGGACTTTATGAGAGAAGACTTGATATAGAGAGAACCCATTTTGAAAAGGATGTAATACTTTCGGATAATCTTATACTTGATAGAGAGAGATGTATTCTCTGCAATAGGTGCGTGAGATTTTCAGAGGAAATTTTAGGAGAAAAGCTTCTTGCCGTATTTGAAAGAGGGAGCAGAAGCTATATAGCCACTTATGATGGTGAGAAGATAGATACTCCATATTCGGGAAATTTTGCTGAGATTTGTCCTGTCGGAGCTATAACTGACAGAAGATTCAGCTTTAAGATAAGAAACTGGTTTTTGATCAAAAAGGAGAGTATCTGTCCTCTCTGCGAAAGAGGATGCAATATCTATGTTGAAACTCCCAAGGACAGACCCTATTTGAGAAATTTTGAAAGACTTCAA
>JALVMZ010000470.1 GCA_027032655.1 Desulfobacteraceae bacterium | reverse complement strand
TCCATATTCCGAGGAAACATTAATTCTTCTGACCTCATATCCTTTGCTAATACCATTTTTCCTGCTATACCTTTTCTCTCTAATAACAGAGGTCCCGGATGGTTTTTCAAGTATTTTTTAACCCCCATACAAAATTCGGGTATTAACCAAATAAGCAATTGATTTATTGTGTAATTTAATTTTATATAGATAACTATTCCTATTATGGAGGTAGTCATTGGACTTTAATCTCTCGGAAGAGCACAGGATGATTCGTGATATGTGCAGGGAATTCGCCCGGAATGTGATTGTTCCAAGGGCCCATGAGATAGATAAAACAGGTGATTATGCATATGATATTATTGAACAGATGGCCGAACTGGGAATGATGGGAATTCCCATTTCTGAAAAATATGGTGGAAGCGGTGGTGATTGGGTGGGGATGCATCTTTGCATAGAAGAGATATCCCGTGGAGATGCGACCTTCGGCGCACTTCTTGATGTTAACACAAGTATTGTTGCCCAGGAACTGGAGGTGTTTGGAACAGAAGAGCAGAAGCAGAAATATCTCGTGCCCATAGCAAAAGGAGAGAAAATAGGCGCCTTTGGCATGACAGAGCCAGATGCTGGATCTGATGCAGGCTCAATCAGGACAAGCGCATATCTGGATGGAAATGAATGGATCATAAATGGAAACAAACAGTTTATTACAAACATAGGCCTTAAAAATGCCAGTATAATTATAATAACAGCGGTTACAAAAAGGGCAAAAAGGGGAAGAGGGAGAATATCCACTTTAATAGTTCCAAAGGAATCCCCTGGTTTTATGCTTGGCAAAAGGTATGATAAGATTGGATTGAATGGTTCTGCCACACATGAGGTAATATTTGAGGATTGCAGAATACCAAGGGCAAATCTTCTGGGGGACCCATCAAAGGGATTTGCCCAGCACCTTTCAGTGCTTCAGACAGGAAGAATAAGTATTGCTGCAATTGCCACAGGAATTGCCACAGCATGTCTTGATGAATGCATTAAATATGCAAAAGAGAGGGTGCAGTTTGGAAGACCCATAGGAAGTTTTCAGGCCATTAAATTTAAGATTGCAGATATGGCAGTATGTATTGAGCTTGCAAGAAATCAGTATCTCAAAGCAGCATGGCTAAAAGATCAGGGGATGAAGCATGCCTTTGAAGCAACAGTAGCCAAACTGTATGCCTCTGAGATGGTTGAAAGGGTGGCATCTGATGCTGTCCAGATACATGGTGGATACGGTTATATGGCCGAGTTTCCTGTTTCAAGATACTATAAAGGAGCCAAGGTGCTGCAGATAGTGGAGGGAACATCAGAGATAATGAGAATAATACTGTCAAGGGAGCTGGGTATTCCTGAATATTAAAGTCTTTTTTAAGGGAGGTGGTTATGAGAGAGGTAGCAATCCTGGGAGTAGGGATGACCAAGTTTGGCATATCATCAAAGACAAATCTTGAGATGTTTACAGAGGCATCCCTGGATGCAATAAAGGAGTCAAACATTGAACCCGGAGATATCCAGGCACTCTTCCTGGGGAACTGTCTTGGAGACTTTGAAGAGGCTCAGGCCCATATGGGTCCATTTGCCCATTCAGAGCTGGGGCTTCCTGTGGATGCACCGGCAACAAGATTTGAATCAGCATGTGCAACAGCAACTGTTGCAATTCGTCATGCAGCCCTTCTCGTTGGAGCAGGTGTGTATGATGTGGTTCTTGCAGGAGGAACAGAAAGGGCGGCAAAGATGGGGACCCCCCTTGCCACACGCACATTTGCAATGGCATGTCAATCACAGTATGAGGCCTCCGCGGGACTCACATTTCCAGGGGTCTTTGCCATGGCAGCCCATATGTATGCAAGCCGGCATAATATTCCCCTCGCCGAGCTCAAAAAACACATGGCAGAGGTATCTGTTAAGAACCATTATCACGGTTCTTTAAATCCCAAGGCCCATTTTCAGAAGAAAATAGATGTGGAAACGGTTTTGAGCGGCATCATGGTTGCAGATCCTCTCCAGCTATTCGACTGCTGTCCCTTTTCAGATGGTGCTGCTGCTGTGGTTATTTCAACTGCTGAGAAGGCAAAAGACCTGATTAAAAATCCCATCTATATCGCGGGTATGGGACAGGCATCTGCCGGCCCCCTTTATGTTCAGAGGGATTTAACACGAATAATAGCAAGGGAGTCATCGGTGAAGCAGGCATACAGTGAGGCAGGAATTGGGCCTGAAGATGTGGATGTTGTGGAGCTTCATGATTGTTTTACCATTGCAGAAATCCTCGCAATTGAAGCGCTTGGTTTTTACGATTACGGAAAGGGATACCCTGCTGCCACTAAAGGTGAGACCACATTTAAGGGAAAGGTGGTTGTGAATCCATCAGGAGGTCTCAAGGCAAAAGGGCATCCAATAGGTGCCACAGGTGCAGCTCAGGTTTACGAAATCGTAAAACAGTTAAGAGGGGAATGCGATGAAAGACAGGTTGAAGGTGCCCGGATAGGACTTGTGGATACCCTTGGTGGAGATTTTGGAACAGTTTGTAATATTATATTAAGGAGTAGATAAAATGGAATATCCAGTAACATATGAGATGTATCAGGAATTTTTAAGACAGGGGAAATTCATTGGACTCAAATGCAACGGGTGCGGGTCAATAATCTTTCCGCCTCAGGCCATATGCAAAGATTGTGGCGGAAAAGACTTAGCCAACACACCCATTGGAAATACAGGTCATATAAGGACATTTACTGTAATAAGAGTGCCACCAGAGGGATTTCAACCCAATTATGTTGTGGTGATGGTGGAGCTTGATGGTGGAGCATGGGTGGTTGGAAGATTAATGGATATTGATCCTGACAGGGCGGGGTTTGATATCATAGGGAAAAAGGTAGAAATGGAACCAATATCAATTAATTTCTCTGGAAGACCTGATGAAGAGACTTATATACTTGGATTTAGATTAAAGGGAGGAGTGAAATAAATGGATACTGAAATGCTTTCAATGATAATGGATACCATATCCAGGATAGAAAGGGACAGATTGCCACTTCAAAAAAAGCTTGAACTGGACCACAGTGGAGAATTCCCAATGGAACTCATCAGATTCATGCTGGGGCCTGAAGTGGCACTCCATTTGATATTTATACCAGAAGAGTATGGCGGACTGGGTGCCAATGCAAAGGAAATAGCCCTGATTTCGGAAAGACTTGCACGTATGGACCTTGCAGTTGCCACATCTTTTCTTGCAATATGCCTTGGTATGGATCCATTGAGGGTTGGAGCAACTCCTGAACAGAAAGAGAGATTCATTACAAAAATAGCGCAAGAGGGCCTTATTGTGGCATATGGTGTGACCGAGCCAGATGCAGGGAGTAATGTCCAGGCTATAAAGACCAGGGCGGATAGGGTAACCGATGAAAATGGTAATATAATAGGATATAGGCTGAATGGACAGAAGCAGTTTATTACAAATGGTGGAGTTGCAGACCTCTATACCATCCTTGCAAATGCACCTGATGGCCCCTCATTTTTTGTGGTTGAGGCCCCCGCAGAAGGATTGGTTCCGGGAAAACACGAAGACAAACATGGAATCAGGGCCTCAAATACTTCTCCTGTGATTCTGGAGGACCTGTTTGTGCCTGCTGAAAACTTAGTGGGTGGTGTAGAAGGCCAGGGATTGAAGCAGGCAAATCTTGTGTTTGGATATACAAGGTTGATGGTTGCCACCTTTGGGCTTGGTGGTG
>JALVMZ010000469.1 GCA_027032655.1 Desulfobacteraceae bacterium | reverse complement strand
CTGCTTCATGATATGCAGTCATTTTCATCTCCTCTTCAAGATTCCTCACCATTGCTTTATCGATCTTGTGCCCGTATTTTATGATGTTTATCTGTTCTATCAGTATCTCTTCACTGATCTTCTTTTTACCCTGTTCAACAACACTAAGTACAGCCATACGCCCAAGCCTTTCAAGCTCCATGGCACTCATTCCCGTAATATAACGCACAATGCGTTCAATGTTGATCTTTTTCTCATGGGGTTTCTTCATGATCTTCTCTATGAAAAACCTTCTGGCATCTTTGTCGAGCCTTGAAACTTCAAGTAAAAAATCAAGTTTCCCAGGAGTAGTCAATACCGGATCAATAGTATCCAAACTTTCTGATGTTGCAATAGTAAATACTTTCTCATCTGTAGATTCCAGTACCTTGGCAATATCTGAAAATGAAACATTGGTAATAGTCCCCTGCATGATCCCTTTAATATCTATATCTTCAAGAATAACCACACAGGGCGTATGCTTGGAAGCTGCTTCATATACCTCTTTGATGTAAGCAAGCTCAAACAATTTAGAGCCTGATATCTCATAATAAGGGATCCCCGCTTCTTTGGAAAATGCCTTTGCAAGCATGCTTTTCCCTACACTTTCAGGACCATAAATGAGAAGACCTTTGGGAGGAGGTGTATCAAACCGTTCAAGGGCTTTTGGGTTTTTCACGATCTTAATGATCGCTTTGAGACGCTCCTTGATCTGCTTATGCCCCACAATATCATCAAACTCTATTTTTGACCTGTGTATTTTCGGACTCTCTTTATTTTCTTTTTTGCCATGATCCCACCTTTCTGATAGTTATCTACTCTTATTTTAACATAACCTAAACCCAGAGATACACAACAAAAAAAAATAGAAATAGTGATAAATTAATTTATGTTAAAATAAATAAGAAGGCATTCTCAAGTGAGCAGAAATGCACTTTAAATCATACAGAATGGAGAGATGAAATGAAAAAATATATTTATAATGCCGATATTGGTACCTTTTCTATTCAGCAGATAGATCATTATCTATACCAACTTTGGATAAATGAAGAGATGCTTGGTGAATATGAAAGTGCCCAAAAAGCTGCTCAGGAT
>JALVMZ010000468.1 GCA_027032655.1 Desulfobacteraceae bacterium | reverse complement strand
TGCGCTTTACCTTGGTTCTTTGCTTTCGTATGATTTTATTTTTCAGTCACACAGTATTGTTTTGGACAATATATTGCTCTATTCACTGGTAGTTGACCTCTTAGTGGCGGTGATCCTATGAGATACAAGATCGTTATAGCGATATTTATGCTTTTTTGGGGGATCATGATCGCAAGACTCTATCATGTGAGTATCAAGTCCAATTTCTATTATGAAGAGCTGGCAAAGGACAATATAGAGAGAAAACGTTTTATTAAACCTGTAAGAGGGGAGATCACTGATCTAAACGGTAATCTTCTTGCTATGAATCAGATAGGGTTTTCTATCTCTATCATGCCCCATTTGAAGCAGAAGGATCATACACTTGAAGGTGTGGTTGAGACGCTTGTAAAAACCTTTCCTGATCTTAACAAAACAGTCATGATGAAGGTATACAAGAAACATAATTCTCCGTATAACCATAAATTCATTAAGGTGGTGGATTTTATTCATTATCCCGATATGATGGGTGCCTATCCCAAATTGAGTCTGCATAAAGAGATCAAGATAGAGGCGGAGACCAAACGTTATTATCCTTACGGCAAATATGCTGCACATATTGTAGGATATACAGGAAGATCCAATAAAAAAGAAAATGAGAAGGACCCCGTGGTCAATGAGGTTGGTAAAGTAGGAAAGAGTGGATTGGAGAGGTATTACAACTCTGTTCTTGAAGGGGAGTTGGGGTATGAGATATCTAAAGTGACCGCCACCAACAAAGCCATTGAAGTACTTGAAAAAAAATTGCCTAAAGACAATAAGAATCTTCAGCTTAATATTGATATCGATCTGCAGAAGATGATCTATGAACGTTTCGGGGATGCAACAGGTGTGGCCATAGTCATGCGTACCAACGGTGAAGTACTCTCTGCTGTGAGTTATCCCTCTTATGACCCGAACCTTTTTGTAGGTGGGATAAGCTCCAAAGACTGGAAAGCACTGCAGGATGATCTTGCCCATCCTTTTACCAACAAGTTCATTCATGGAACCTATCCTCCCGGTTCAACTATTAAAATGGGGATGGCATTGGCTTTTGAGAAGGCACAACCCAATATATTGGCAACATCTGAGCAT
>JALVMZ010000467.1:2018-3755 GCA_027032655.1 Desulfobacteraceae bacterium | reverse complement strand
TTATTTTTTATTTTTACAATAATCATAATAAGATTTAAGTCAACTTATCTGGTGGAATGTCCTAAGCTAAATCTTTTTATATTTAATATGCTGGAAGAAATAGTCCCCGGTAAATAGATGAACTACATACCCTGATTTTATTTTAATACATAGTCAAATTCTGCAACAATATTTAGCTTTGTAAACATTAACTGTCCTGGAAATGGAGGGAATGGGGCTGAGGAATGTATTGCCCTTTTGGCCTCATCATCAAGCAGTTTGTTTCCTGAGCTGCTTTTGATCCTGATTCCCATTAGCCTTCCATCTCTATCAAGGCTGAAGAATATAAGGGTTCTCCCTTCAATTCCCTTTTTCTTTGCCTCGGCGGGATATATCCAGTTCTCCTGTATCTTCTCCTTTATCATTTTTGCATAGTCCTTGAATTTCTCATCTGTTGTGTTAAGGGATATGGTAATTTCCCCCAAGTCAGCGGAAAAAATGGTTTCATCCTTTTCTTCAGGTGCCTTTTTTAATTTTTCGTATTCTTTCTCCAGTATGTCCGCTGATATTAGCTCTGCTCTATAAAGCATGTAAGGTTCAGGTTGTAATATTTGTTCATGAAATATCTGAATGGATAGAAATATCAGGAAATGAATAAAAAAAGATATAAGGATACTTAACTTCATGATATCTATTAATCATCCACCCATAGAGACCTCTTTTTTTCAAACCACCACTCTGTGCTATCGGTCTTAAGTATCTCATCGGCAAGCTTTTTTGCTTCCTCAGTTTTAAGCCTCTCCATTGAGTATCTCAACCACTCACTTGCATATCGATTGCCAAGATCGAGCTGTTCTTTCAGTTCAAGTATCAGGTCAAGCTGGTCTGCATCCCGGGCTATCTTGGCCTCCATGGTTTCTCCCATATTGAATTCCTTTAAAAGTGAGGTTATCTTATCCCCAAAATCCAGATTTTTAGTCAGATCACTGATTGCAAGCTCCTCATCCACTTTTACATACCTTTTGTTTAAATAATTTCTATCCCCTGTTCTTGCCTCTGCTATATCATGAAAAACACACATGAGTAACACCTTAAGAGTGTCAACCTCTCCTTTTTCAAGGGACAGGATATATCCTATAATAGTTGTCCTGAAACTGTGATCCGCCACAGACTCGCTTCCTGAACCCAGGAATTGATAACCCGTCCGTGGGGTCTTTTTTAGCATTCCTGCTTCAAAAAGAAAGTTTACCAATCCCCTCATAATGGTATCTTCCATAAGTTGAAGACATTAAAAAGTCAAGCCATTTTTATCTCAAATGCCTTTTATTGATTCATTATGTGTATGATTAATTTGATCATGCTTGATATGCATTTAATCACTGTAAAGAATTAAGCATAAGATATGTAAACGGGTCTATCTGAATGTAAAATAATTTATAAAAGAAAGCGTAAGGAAAGGCTGATGTTATTAGGCAGATTTATAAAGTATAAAGAGGTTATTGATAATGTTTGATAAATAAGATTTGAAAAATACTTGTTAAATTTCATGAAAGATGTTAATATATAATTAAATTATTTGTTAATATTTAACACCTGTTAAACAAATATCTTAGCAGTTAAAAATAAGAAAGATATCAACACACAAATTTAAGCCCATTAGACATGGAGAGAACCCCTTAACTGCCATAAATATATGAATGAAGGCCCATTTAAGTGAAGAGGAATGATATTGTAAATGGAAAAATTATTTCATGGCAT
>JALVMZ010000467.1:0-2008 GCA_027032655.1 Desulfobacteraceae bacterium | reverse complement strand
CCTGTTAAACAAATATCTTAGCAGTTTAAAATAATAAGAGAGCTTTGCAAAAATGAACAATATAATCCATTCGTCATCCTGAGGGTGGCCGAAGGACACCCGAAGGATCTCATGAGATGCTTCGGGACTTAAGTCCTTCAGCATGACAATTAAAGTGAATCCAGGGATAGTATAGAAAATAGAGGTTCATCAAGTTTTGCAAAGCTCTCAATAAGAATATCAATATAAAAGTTTAATCCCATTAGACATGGAGAGAACCCCTTAACTGCCATAAATATATGAATGAAGGCCCATTTAAGTGAAGAGGAATGATATTGTAAATGGAAAAATTATTTCATGGCATGGTGTTTGCAGTTAATTGAAATAAAGATATTAACTTTAAACCTCTAATAAAATATAATATGAGGTGAAAAAATGGGCCAGGAGAATCTTTTTCAACACCCTTCCAGAATCTCAGACCTTGTAATGGCAAAGAGACATGGATTGGAAGTAACATGCCAGCCTCATTTTGATGTAATACCTGTAAACTTTCTGCACCGTGAAAATCCGTTTCAGGCATATGTGTTTCTTTGCAAGTTTGAGGGGAAGGTAGGAGAAAGGGAATACAGTTTCCGCAAGTGTTATGCAAGGGGATGCCCTCATAATCTATGCCCGCATGTGTCTCAGGCGGTTATGATTGCTAATAGATATCTTCAGAGGGATTATCGGAAATTAAGAGATGCAGGCATTGATGTGCAGGAGAGGCTATTTACCCTGGAAGAGATGCTGGTAAAATTTGATGAGCACAAGGAGACTCAGGATCCCACCTTAACCATTGATGATTATATCAATATCGCGAAAGAGGGTAATAAGGTATCTGTGAATATCAATCTGGAATATGTGCCTGCGGTTGAGCACTTTGCAAATTATGATAATTCCCAGACATTCCTTGTGGTGGAGTTTAATGTTGAGAGTTTGGGACGCACACATACCCTTCAGCGTTGTTTTGCATGTTATCAGACAGATAAAGAAGCCGAACAGAAACCGGGGCAGGTTCAGGTAGCAAATGCAAGGCTTGAAGAACTCTACAGAAGCTTTGATGAAGCAGGGATAGAGTATGAAAAGAGATTTTTCGCTTAAAAGGAGGGTTGACCATGAGCGATGATGAAAGAGAAAAAAATGTATTGATTGTGGTGGCATGCGGCACTAACAATCCTAATAGATCAGTAAGGGCATTTCATTTGGCAACTGTTGCACACAAGATGGGAAAGAATGTGGCGGTTTTTCTGATGGATGAGGGTGTTTATCTCGCACGAAAAGGGATCACCGACAATCTTAAAGCGCCTACTGGAGATGTGGCAGATGACCTTTTAATGTATTTGCAGGAATTTCAGGTTCCCATATATGCATGCAAACCCTGTGCTGAGGCAAGACAGATAAAGGAAGAAGACCTGCAGGAAGGAATAGAAATGGCTCCAGCAACCAGGCTGTTTGAACTTGCATGTAAGAGCACCACAATTAGCCTTTAGGATTCTGTATCTATTCTGATGAGACAATAATCTATCAGAAAGGAGGCCAATATGGCAGAACTTAAGGATGGGTGTGTAAAACCTGCAAAAGGTCCAATTGTGCCCAAAGGTGAATCCTCTGGCACAGAGGACGAAAATAAAACAAAAAGAGAGGAGGTCAAAATGGTTGTCCGTGTTGGATATGAAGCCATTGATTTTGAGGCAAATGCATACATTGAGGGAGTTGGTTTCCAGCCTATAAAATTATCTGATTATAAGGGTAAGTGGATTGTTCTGTGTTTTTATCCCGGGGATTTTACCTTTGTTTGACCCACGGAGCTGGCCGCGGTCGCTGCCAGATATGAAGAATTTAAGGCCATGGATGTGGAGATTCTGTCAATAAGCACTGACAGTCGCTTTGTGCATAAAATATGGCAGGAGGAAGAATTATCCAAGATGGTTAAAAATGGAGTCCCGTTTCCAATGCTATCAGATCCAGGGGGAAAGATTGGAGCTGTTTA
>JALVMZ010000466.1 GCA_027032655.1 Desulfobacteraceae bacterium | reverse complement strand
AGCTAAAATATATGTTCTTTTCCCATCAGGACCCTGACATAATTGCCGCAATGAACGGATGGCTCATGGTTACGGACTCAAAAGCTTTTCTTCCCGAGGTATGGATGAGGTTTGTCACCCATTTTGGAGTGGATGAACTTGTTCTTAACAGAATAACTGCCATTCCGGAGTCGGGTATGACTCTTCCCTTAAATGATACCACCATTTATCTTATTCCGGCTCATTTCATTCATTCATGCGGAAATTTTCAGGTTTACGACTCTGTTTCGAAAATCCTTTATACCGGTGATCTGGGCGCGTCTTTAGGTAATGACTACACAGTTGTGGAGGATTTTGATTCCCATATTCAATATATGGAAGGTTTTCATACCCGCTATATGCCAACATCCAGGGTTCTTAAGATGTGGGTTAATATGGCAAGAAAACTTGACATAGATATTATTGCTCCTCAACACGGGGCTATTTTCAAAGGAAAGGAAATGGTGGAAAAATTTATTAACTGGATTGACCAGCTTAACGGATGGATTGATATGGCCGGAGATTCTTTTAATATTCCCGGATAATGAGAGTATAATTAGGGACGGATAAAAAGGATGGTGCGGTTTTGACAAAATATGTAATTTTGATCATAGATGATGACCCAACCCAACACCTTATTTTAGGAGATTATCTCAAGCTTGCAGGATATGAAGTAATCCATGCCAACAGCGGAGATGAGGGGCTTAAAATTCTGACAAAAAGAAAACCCCATCTTATCCTCATGGATATCCAGATGCCGGGTCTTGACGGTTTCCAGGTGGTGGAGGAGATCAAGAAAAACGCATCTAACAGGAATATAGCCATTTTGTTTCTTTCCGGTTTGGACCGCCGCCACCTTAAAATCAAAGGCTTAGAGCTTGGCGCTGATGACTATATAACAAAGCCTTTTGACAGAACCGAGCTTTTGGCCCGTATCAATGCGGTGTTAAGAAGGATAGACCGAACCAGACAACTTGAAGGAGTCATGGAAGGAGATATTTCCGATGTAGGTATTTCCGATCTTCTCCAGAGTATGGAACTGGGACTTAAAACTGCTACTATCCAGCTAAGGGATATAGATGCCGAAATAGTTATTA
>JALVMZ010000465.1 GCA_027032655.1 Desulfobacteraceae bacterium | reverse complement strand
CTTACATATAAGATTCTTCAAGAACATCTGGTGGATGGGACTCTCAGGACAGGAGAAGAGATAGGAATACTTATTGACCACACCCTTCTTCAGGATGCAACAGGCACACTTTCCATGCTGGAGTTTGAATCCTTAGATATTGAGAGGGTTCGTGTCAAACTGGCGCTCCAATGTGTTGATCATAATATCCTCCAGACAGACAATAAGAATGCAGATGACCATAGATACCTGATGACTGCGTGTGCCAGGTTTGGAATCCATTACAGCCCCCCTGGTAATGGCATATGCCATCAGGTTCATATGGAAAGATTCGGGATTCCGGGCAGAACCCTGCTGGGCGCAGATAGCCATACACCAACTGCTGGGGGGATATCAATGCTTGCCATAGGAGCAGGGGGGCTTGATGTAGCACTTGCAATGGCAGGCAGACCATACTATCTGCCATGCCCTGAGGTCATGGGAATAAGACTTACAGGCAAACTCCCTGAGTGGGTCAGTGCCAGAGATATAAATCTGGAGCTTTTGAGAAGATACGATGTAAAGGGATTCATTGGAAGGGTTATTGAATTTTACGGCCCCGGAGTAAGAGAGCTCTCCGCAACCCAGAGAGCCACAATATCAAATCTTGGAACCGAGCTTGGTGCAACAAGCACAATTTTCCCATCAGATGAAAGGACAAGGGCATTTATGGAGGCCCAGGGCCGGGCAGAGCTATGGCGTGAACTAAAGGCAGATGATAACCCTGAATTTGACCACTATGATGAGATTGATCTTTCATCCTTAGAACCCCTGATTGCGTGTCCATCATCGCCGGGAAATGTTGTTCCTGTGAGGGAAGTGGCGGGTATAAAAGTGGATCAGGTAATAATAGGTAGTTGTGCCAATTCATCATTCAGTGACCTGATGATGGTATCCAGGATAATGGAAAGGAAGCGTTCGCATCCAAACACCATGTTTCATGTAAATCCAGGTTCAAGGCAGGTCCTGGAAAATTTGGTATTTCACGGTGCTGTGATTACACTTCTTCGTGCAGGTGCCAGGATCCATCAGTCGGGATGTCTTGGATGCATTGGGATGGGACAGGCCCCTGGCACAGGACAGATCAGTCTCAGGACATTTACCAGGAATTTTCCCGGTCGCTCAGGCACAAAGGATGATAGGGTGTATCTGTGCTCACCTGAAACTGCTTCTGCATCTGCCATCAAAGGGGTTATAACTGATCCAAGAGAGCTATCAAAAGAGATGGCTTATCCCAGAATCAAAGATCCTGAGAAGTTTATAATAGATGAATCATCAATCATTTTTCCATCCCCTGAACTCAGTAACACAGAGATTATACGGGGGCCTAATATAAAGCCATTGCCTGTAATGAATGAACTTCCAGAGGCGTTGAATCTATTTGTGGCACTTAAGCTGGGCGATAACATATCAACTGATACCATCATGCCGGCAGGCAACCAGATATTGCCTTTAAGATCCAACATTGATGCAATCAGTGAATATGTATTTCATAGCATAAGACCTGACTTTAAAAAGTTATGCAGGGGAAAGGAGCCAATTGCAATAATTGGTGGAGATAATTATGGACAGGGCTCAAGCAGGGAGCATGCAGCACTGGCACCACGGTATTTAGGAGTAAGGGTTAAGATTGCCAAGGGATTTGCTCGCATACACAAAGCAAATCTATGCAATTTTGGAATCATCCCCCTTACATTTAAAAATTCTTCTGATTATGAAAGAATAAAGGAGGGCATGAAAATATCAATTCCTGATATAAGGAAGAGGATAATATCAGGAGAAAAAGAGATACCTGTTATTGTTGAAGGTGAAAGTATTTTAACTGAGCTTGATGTCTCGCCCAGACAGAGAAGATACCTTATATCAGGTGGTGCACTAAACCTGGCAAGAGAGGATTTAAAAAGAGAATCATAAATCAGTAAGTTTTCTTTGAAATGACAAAAGCTCATCCCAGATGGTATCTACCTGTTTCCTGGTATCTTCCAGAGAACCATCATTTTTTATCACATAATCCACATAACCGGTCTTATCATCCAGAGGTAGCTGGGCCTTTAATATCCTCTTTGCGTGCTCTTCATCAATTTTATCCCTTTCCATCAGTCTTTTGATTTGAACTTCAGAGGGGATATATACAAGAATGTTTTTATGAAAGAGGTATTGCATGTTCAGCTCAATGAGAAGTGGGATATCCACTATAATTATTGGATTTTTATTATTGGATGCAATTTCCCTGAGCTCCTTTAAGAACTCCTCATGTATTCTTGGATGAGTAAAACTCTCAAGTTTCTTTCTT
This sequence comes from Desulfobacteraceae bacterium, assembly GCA_027032655.1. Taxonomy (GTDB): domain Bacteria; phylum Desulfobacterota; class DSM-4660; order Desulfatiglandales; family JALVMZ01; genus JALVMZ01. The sequence goes on along the minus strand of JALVMZ010000465.1, from coordinate 1,448 downwards.
TTTTCAATATCTCTGAAAACTATATCAGAGAGTTTTTTTCTATCAATGGATTCATCTTCCTGTAACACCTGTCTGCCAAAGTAGGATACAATATCTTTCCATGCTGGTTTCCCCGGTTCAACCACCCTTCTTGCAAGTAAATCAAAGTCCACCTTATGTGCCCCCAGATTCTGAAACATATCACACACAGTGGTCTTCCCACTTGCAATACCACCGGTGAGACCAACAACCACTCTTCCATCATCTCCCCTTATCTCATCCACTCTATGAAGACTCCAGTATGCAGGAGGGAATGTTGATGTGAGGTCCATCTCTGCCCCTGCATAGCTTATGGGATACCTCACCCCCCGACGATAGAGGTCTTCCAATCCTTTCAGTGCTTTCAGAAAATCCTTCGGTCTGAGTGCCATTACAAGTTCATCGTCCTGTGCGTGTCCATATCTTCGTTCCCCATAGCACGGTATAGTAAGCGATGGTTTCCCTGTTAGATAACACCTGGCAATGGCATCCGAACACGAGGATTCCCCCACGCAATAAAACTCCATTACCTGATAGTCTTCAAATTGGAGGGCATTTATAGTCAATATCATCTGGGCAGGATTGGCATATATCAGAATCATGTCAGGGTCAAAGGGATTATAAACAAGAGGTGCCATGGCCAGTGCCCGGTATCTTCCAGTGGGAATTGTTGGAATAGATTCCTGATATTTTCTGGCATCCTTCCTGTTTTTTACCCATACAATACTCCTGAAAGTGCCATCCTTATAAATATCAGGCAGTTCGGAAAGGCCAACAATGGAAGAGCATTGGTCAAAAAGGATATCTTTTCTTTCTGCACCAACTGTCCAGTCAAAATTTCTGACCAGATTTATCATCTGACATATGGTGAGTGGCTTTCCAAGTCGTCTCATAAAAGGTATATTATCAAGATCATGGGGGTTCTCCAGAAGCCTGAATGCCACAGGAAATGACTTCAGTCTCAGAAGCCTTTCAACTCTTCTTACTTTATCTTCCCAGTTGATCTCTGTTTTCATTTCTATCCTCCGGATTTTCTGTATGCTATGGGTCCATATGCTCTGCTTAACAGGGCCTCAACAAGTTCGGCCTCACTTCTAATTCTCCTGTGAAATCTGGTCGCAAACAGTCCCACCTCCGAAACATTATGTGCATCACTTCCGCCTGTCTTGGGCATATCCAATATATCGGCCACACTGGCCGCCATGTTGTTCTCCCTCTGGGAGACCTTGCAATTCAATACCTCCACTGCGTCCACATACTTGAAGACCTTACGCTGGGACGCCTCTCTGGGATTCAACCCCAGTTCATCAGCGCTAAAGGTAAGAAAGCCTCTAAAAGGATGAGCCACGATCATTACTCCTCCAGAAGATTTCACCAGTTTATGTAAATCCTCAATCTTAATAAAATGATCTATCTTCCCCTTGAAACCA
>JALVMZ010000464.1 GCA_027032655.1 Desulfobacteraceae bacterium | reverse complement strand
AATAAAATTGCGCCTAAGGCACCTATTTTTCTCCTCATTCTTCACCTCCTTTAATTTTCTCTTTTCTTCACCATATTTTTAAGTATTTCCCCTCCGTTTTCTGGAGAATTGAGCTGCGTATCTTCGGTTCTCATGGCAAGCCTTCTGGTATAATTTGCCTCCCTCCCCATATGTCACACTTTGTCCAATTTACCCTTTCAACTTATCTCACACCAAGAGTATTTCCCTTAGTGTTTTCCAAAATCTCCCTCAACGAAGTAGCTTATATTTAAACTTGTACCCAGCTGCAGAACCACCAGGCTTTATAACTAAATAGTAAGTTCCTGTTTTAGAAATATAGTAGGTAAAGGACGCAGGATAAGATTCATAACAAGTACCGGAATACCACAAATAGTCAACTCCGTTTCTATCGTAGAGGTAAATATAAGTACAGTTGTTCCTATCTATATACATTGTAGGGGCTATCCTGCTGGGTGAATTTACCTTCACTGCATACCAATCTTCGCTGTCAGTATGGCCAGAGGCGTAAAATCCTATTGCTCCTGTTATCCATTTATTTGGGCTTATTGCAATGGCTTCGCTGTCGCTGTCATTAGGCTCTTTATCCACAGCCCATCTTACAGCCACATTTTTTACCCGAACCCTGTAAGGGGTTCCAGATGTTCCTTCAATTTTAATGTAGAATTGTCCTGCATCAAGATTTGCCCTGGCTTCTGCTTTATAAGCTTCTCCTTCACTGCAAGTACCAGTACTACTATAAGGTACTTTGGTGGTCTGATCGGTATCATAAATATAAATGTAAGTGCACTCGTTAGCCCCTAAAACCAATTGAGCTACCACTTCCCCTGGTTTTGAAATTTTAAAGGTATACCAGGTAACCCCATCACTGCCGACCTTCCCGTTCACCCATGTGTCAAGGGGTAAAGAAGAGATATTTTGGGTAAGTTTCTCTTGGCAGTTTGGATCTAATGGGCAGCATTCGCATCCGATAAGAAGTGTTAGCATTAAAAGACCGAGGGCTGAGAGAAAAGCAATTTTTCTCATAGTTCACCTCCTTTTTATTTTTCCCTTCCCCATGCCCCAGTTGGGCATATCTTGTTTTGTCCTCCATCATTTTG